>JAFQIF010000025.1 GCA_017397695.1 Clostridia bacterium | reverse complement strand
GGCGGTTTTAAGATTCCTTAGTGAACTAAATATCCCTTAAGCTCATTACCCTCATCCATACAAAAAAGAACCCCGCATCTTTGCGGGGTTCTTTTGCATCATTTGTGATAAAGATTATTCTTCTCGTATGTCGGCTCGCAGGTCAGCTGCATATTCAGCCGCTTGAACACGCCGTCATCGACCGAGGAAAGGATGACTGTGCAGTGCACATCGCACCCCTCCAGCGCATCGATCTTCTGCATCGCCTTCATCGCATTGGGCACTGTCGCCGCGCTGATAGCCAGCGCCACGAGCATCTCGTCCGTATGCAGGCGCGGATTCTGGCTCTTCATGTAATCCGTCTTCAACGTCTGGATCGTCGCAATAACCTCCGGCGAAATCAGCTTGATCTCATCGTCGATACCCGCCAGCGCCTTGAGTGCATTGAGCATCGCAGCCGATACCGGGCCAAACAGATCCGTCGTCCTGCCTGTCACAATGCGGCCATCCGGCAGCTCAATGGCGGCGGCAGGCTTGCCTGTGCGCTCCGCCACCTGCAGCGCGGCAGGCACCACGCCGCGGTTTTCCGGCTCAATCTTGAGCGTGCTCATCAGCAGCTCAATCTTGCCTACGTCCTCACCAGAGGACAGACCCTGCCTTACCTGGCATGCCGCCTTGAAATAGCGGCGGATAATCTCCTGACAGGACGCTTCGCGGCAGACTTCATCATCCACGATCGAATTGCCCACCATGTTCACGCCCATGTCCGTCGGGCTCTTGTAGGGGCACTCGCCGTAGATGCGCTCGAAAATCGTGCGCAGAACCGGGAAAATTTCCACATCGCGGTTGTAGTTAACCGTCGTCTGTCCATAAGCTTCCAGATGGAACGGATCGATCATATTCACATCGTTCAAGTCGGCCGTCGCCGCTTCGTAGGCGAGGTTGACCGGATGCTTGAGCGGCAAATTCCAGATCGGGAAGGTTTCAAACTTCGCATAGCCCGCCTTCACGCCGCGCTTGTGCTCGTGGTACAGCTGAGAAAGGCAGGTCGCCATCTTGCCGCTGCCCGGGCCGGGCGCTGTAACAACCACCAGCGAGCGCGTCGTTTCGACATAATCATTGCGGCCAAATCCCTCGTCGCTGACAACGAGCTTGATATCGGACGGATAATTCGGAATATGATAGTGCCTGTATACCCTCAGGCCCAGCGCTGTCATGCGCTTTTCAAACGTAACAGCAGACGGCTGCTCCGCATACTGTGTGAGCACAATCGCACCGACATACAGGCCAAAACCGCGGAAGATATCGATCAGGCGCATGACGTCGGTATCGTAGGTGATGCCCAGATCGCCGCGTCGCTTGTTCTTCTCGATGTCGCCTGCGCTGATTGCGATGACAATCTCGGCCTGATCCTTGAGCTCCAGCAGCATTTTGATCTTATTGTCCGGCTCAAATCCGGGCAGCACACGCGATGCATGGTAATCGTCAAAGAGCTTGCCGCCGAATTCCAGATGCAGCTTGCCGCCAAACTGCTCGATGCGCTCACGGATGCGCTCAGACTGCAGGCGGATGTATTTCGCACTGTCAAAGCCGATTCTCTTCATATGCCTTCTCCCATCTCTTCAGCCGGACTTCTGCTCGTCCGCTCTGCAAAAACACTTGTCAAGTATAGCAAAATTCGCGCTTCGTTTCAAGATGCACGCAGTATTTTACCCGCGCGCCGTTCCCTGAATACGCCCGGCGTTCATCCCGCCGAACACGCGCAGGCAGGACGCGCAGCCGTCAAAGGCAAAATCCGCCACTCGCGTTGTCGCAGGCATCTTCACAAACGAAAGGCGCGTACAGCCAAAGAACGCCATGCGGCCCACAGCGCCCGTTCCCCAGGGCAGCGTCACCTGCATCAGGCTTTCGCACCCGGCAAACGCGCTGTCGCACACGCGCTCAAGGCCTCTTTCAAAGCTCACGCCCGACAGACTTCTGCAGCCAAAGAACGCGCTCTCGCCAATCTCACGTACATTGGCGCCGATGCTCACCTGGCACAGCGTGCTGCAGGCAAAAAACGCCTTTGGCGCGATGCTCACGATCTTCCTGCCGCACAGCTCTGCCGGAATCTCCAGGCGTTCCGGTGCAATCTGCCTCGCGCCGGTCACAATCAGCGATCCGTCCTCCTGCTCCTCCAGCTTGAGCATCTCATCCTCGCGCCAGCTCTGCGAATCAAACGCTACGCCGTTGAGCTTTGCATACTGCTGCGCAGGCGTACCCTCTGCACCGTACAGGCACAGCTGCCTGCCGCAGCCAAAGAACACGCCGCCGCCGAAGGAAACAAGGCTTGCAGGTACATCCACACGAATGAGACCCGTGCATTTGGAAAAGCAGGACGGCCCCAGCGCCTGCACGCCCGGCTCAATGCGCACGCGCGACAAGCCCGAGCAATTGGCAAATGCCAGCGTACCCACGCGCGCTACCGCTGCGGGAATGGTCAGCTGCATCAGATGCGTGCAGCCCGAAAACGCCCTTTCCCCGATCTGCTTGAGGCTTGCAGGCAGCACCACGCGCCTGAGCGCCGTACATCCCTCAAAAGCCCGTGGCGCAATCGCCGTCACCGGGCAAGCGCCCGCTTCAAACTGAATATCCAGATCGTCGGCCTGAGGATCGATACAGCGGGCAAGCGTCAGCGTACCGTCGCCATTGTCGGCAAAATCCAGCATCCGCCTGCCGACCGTCGCAAAACCCGCCTGCGCGCGATAGGCGCCCCGTGCAGGCTGTGCGCTGGGCGCGGCTTGCGCACGCGCAGCGGACGGCTGAGCCGCCATCGCCTGCAGCATCTCCGGCGAAATCGGCGTGAACGGCGACGTATCGTCGTGCCACGGGCGCGGCGAGACGGCAGGCACAGCACCCTCGATGGTCGCGCTGAATCCATCCTGCGCAACCGTCTTGTTTCTCTCCGTGTCCGCGTCCTGTCCGCGTCTGAATCTCCTGGTCAGCATCTTTTCCTCATCCTTCGAAATTTGTCACATTTGGATTTATTATAGCACTCGCCGCTTTTCAAATCAACGCTGCACCGCGATTTCACTTTTTTTCGTGCTTTACGCACAGCTTCCCCTTGACACCTCATCAATAATACATTATCATCATGATATCAAAATAATATCATATCCCGAAAGGAGCATCGTCATGGAAAACAATCGCATCACCTCCGCTGTCCCGCCGGAAAAGACCGCGCCGCACCGCAGCGGATATTTCGGCCTCCTGGTCAATCTCATCGGCATGATCGCCTCGATTCTGTGCATCATCTTCGGCGGCATCCGTCTTGACCATGGCCTCTATCTCTATGGCAGCATTCTGCTGACCGTCGGTATCGTGGGCACCGCCGCCTTCTGCATCCTGCTGGCCGGGCTCAAGGTACTCGCCCCCAATCAGGCCTATGTCTTCACCCTCTTTGGCAAGTATTACGGCACGCTTAAAACGCCCGGCTTCTATTATCTCAATCCCTTCGTCACGGCGAATGCGCCTGCCGTGATGAACGGCACGCCGACCGGCCCCGTACAGAAGAAGAATCCCACTACCGGTATGGAAACCAACATCTCCATCAATCTGTCCAAGAAGATTTCCCTGAAGACCCGAACGCTTGACAACCGGACGCAAAAGGTCAACGATGCGATGGGCAATCCGATCATCATCGGTTCCGTCGTCATCTGGCGCGTCGCCGATCCCACCGCCGCGGTCTTTGCCGTGGAAAATTTTGAGGACTATCTGTCCATCCAGTGCGACTCCACCATCCGCAACATCGCTCGTCTGTATCCCTACGATACCATGGAGGACGATGCAGACGAAAAGACGCTGCGCGGCTCGAGCAATGAGGTCAGCGAGATCATGCAGCAGGAGCTCGCTGAGCGCGTGAAGGACGCAGGCATCATCATCGAGGACGTGCGCATCACCACGCTCGCCTATTCCGACGAGATCGCTGCCGCAATGCTCCAGCGCCAGCAGGCGACCGCCATCATCGCCGCCCGCCAGAAGATCGTCGAAGGCGCGGTCGGCATGGTGAAGATGGCTATCGATCAGCTCGGCGAAGAAGAGGTTGTCGTACTCGATGAGGAGCGCAAAGCTGCCATGGTCTCCAACCTGCTGGTCGTGCTGTGCGGCAACAAGGAAGCGCAGCCCATCGTCAATAGCTCCAGCATCTATTAAGCGGAGGGGTTTCCCATGAATGAGGACCAGCTCACCAAAAAAGAAGCGCAGCTGAGCGAGCGCATCCGGCGCATTGAAGAACTCGAAGCGCAGGTGATCAAAAAAGAACGGGCGCTCAAGGAAAAAGAAAAGGCGAAGAAGCAGGTGCTCCTCCGCCTTGCCCCATCGCTCTGGGACGAGATTGCCGCATGGGCAGAGGATGATTTCCGATCCATCAACAGCCAGATCGAATATCTGCTTACCGAGTCCGTGCGCAATCGCCGGAAAGGAAAATAAAACTATGGCATGCATCTTCTTTTTCTCTATTCCCGCGCATGGGCATGTGAACCCCACGCTGCCGCTGGTACGCGAACTGAGTGCGCGCGGGCATCGCGTAATCTATTACGAGACGGAGGAATTCCGTGAAAAGATTGAAGACGCTGGCGCGCAGTTCGTTTCCATTGAGCCCTATATGCCGCCCACGCCCGCGAACATCGATCAAATCGCCGGCAAGGATTTCGCCGCGCTGATCGAAATGGTTACACAAACGGCACTGGCGCTGGACGATCGAATCGCCGTAGACGTCGCCCGGGAAAAGCCCGCGCTGATGATCGGCGACTCCGTCTGCTTTTACAGCAAGCTGCTGGCAAAAAAGCACGGTATTCCCTTCGTCTGCTCGACGACGACGTTCGCCTTCAACCAGCAAACCGCAAAGCGTATGAAGCAAAAGCCGCTGGAAATCCTGCGCATGGTGCTGGGCATGAAGCGAATCGAAAAAAGCATGCAGCTTCTGCGCGATCATGGATACGGCGTGCGCAGCTTCGTGGATGTGATCGGCAACGACGCGCAGACCAACACCATCGTCTACACCTCCCGCGCTTTTCAGCCAATGAGTGAAACCTTCGGTAAAAACTATGCGTTCGTCGGGCCGTCGGTTGCGGTTCTCTATCCGCGCAAAACATGCAAAAGATCGTTGGTCTATATCTCGCTGGGCACGGTGCTGCACAACGCGCCAGCGTTTTACCGCAGCTGCCTTCTCGCGCTCAGGGATATGGACTGCGATGCGGTTATCTCGATTGGCAGCAAGGTAGATCCTGCGTCTCTGGGCGAAATACCCGCAAACGTACAGGTGTTTCCGCGCGTGAACCAGCTTGAGGTGCTCGCCTCTGCAGACGTATTCCTCACGCACTGCGGTATGAATTCGGTTTCTGAAAGCCTCTTGTGCGGCGTGCCAATGGTGCTCTTTCCCCAGCACAGCGAGGAGGAGGCTGTCGCGGGCAGGGCCGAAGAGCTGGGCGCAGGCCTGCGGCTGAAGCGGGCGAGCGCAGAAGGAATTCGCCGTGCGCTGGAAGCGGTGCTCGCAGACGGGCGCTACCGCAAAGCCGCGCAGGCAATTGCTGCAGATTTTGCAACGTGCGGCGGCGCAAAAGCAGCGGCGGATTTTATCGAAGTAAGGATATGACAAAAAACAGACTGACAGCGATGTCAGTCTGTTTTGTTTCAAGAAGCCATTTCAGAATCGTAATTGTCGCCTTTGGCTCCGCTCCGATTCCCGCATACTTTTATGCTTCGCGCTGGGAACGATGGGGATTGCATTCCCATACCCCTGCCTGGGGACATTATCCCCAGACCCCTTTTTCGCTTTGCGGTGGATTAAAGATACTGGGTAATGGATTCATAGACCGTGCCGTCCAGCGCGGTCATGGTTATCGCCGCCGTCATGGAATTGAGTACGGCTTCTTGTGTGGCCTCCGCCGCCGCGCGAAAGGCCATCTCCAGCGTATGCTCGGTAAGCACCTTGTGCTCAATCACGCGGTGCATGCCGCCATGCGGCACGCGGTTGGCTGTCGTAAAGCCGATCATCACATCGCCGCTGCCATGGCCAAAGTACGAGCCATTGCGCGCAAGGCCCACCGCGCAGCGCTTGAGAATGCGGCGCAGCTGTCTATCGCTCACCGGCAGATCGGTCGCCAGCACCATCATGATTGAGCCGCGATCCTGCGGCTCCCGGGCCGGCTGCGCATTCCGCTTTTCGATAATCTCCCGGCCCAGCGGCCGCTCGAGCACGTGCAGCTCGTCCAGCGTGCCGTAGTTGCTCTGCACCAGCACGCCCAGCGTATATGCGCTGCCCGAAATCTCCAGCACGCGCGAAGCCGATCCGATGCCGCCCTTGAGGCCATGGCAGATCGTGCCCGCGCCGGCGCCGACACAGCCCTCTTCAAAATCCTCACACAGATTGTCAATTGCCCGCATCACATGCTCGCTGCCAACCGGCCTGTCCGTGATCGCATTAAACGACGCATCGTTGCATTCGCCCACCACCGGATTGATAGAGCTCATCGGGAAGCGATCTGCCTCGCAGCGCTCAGCCATGTATGCCACCAACGCGTCGTGCACCTTGCCTACATTCAGTGTATTGGTAAGCGCAATGGGCGTTTCCAGCGTACCCAGTTCGTCGATCTGCACCAGACCCTGCGTCTTGCCAAAGCCGTTGAGCACAAACGATGCTGCAGTCAGCTTGCTCCTGAACATATTGTCTTCACACGGCATGATCACCGTCACACCTGTATGATGGCGTTCATCATGAATCGTAGCATGACCCACCTTCACGCCCGGCACATCCGTAATCTTGTTGTACCTGCCGCGCGGCAGCTTGCCCACCTGCACGCCGTAATCCTCTATTCTCATTATCCCTGTCCCTCCTGGTCCTCGCTTCCCGTCGCCTCACGCACCAGATCCACCGCTGCGCGGGCCGCCTGCTGCTCGCCCGGCGCCAGCATTTCCATCGCAGAAGCGCTCTCCGCATCCACCACGCGATACACCATATGATCATCCTGCCGCTGCCTGGCAATATACACCGGCGTGCAGTAAAGGTCGCCGATCGTCGTCCTGCGCGTCACAGGGTCATGGGTAATGCTCACATGCGCAACCATACCCGCCGTATTTTCCGGTGTGCGCGCATCGGTGAGCAGGCTGCCCAGCGAATAACAGACCACCGCCTCATACGCAAGGCCATCTGCTCGCGTCACGTTCAGGCGCTCCGTACCCTGCGGCACGTTTGGATGCGTGCCCAGAATGACGTCCGCACCGGCCTGCGCCAGTTCTCCGGCCAGGCGCTTCACATTCACCGGCGTATCGCTGATGTTCTTGGTGCCCCAGTGCGCCAGCACAATCACGGCATTCGCGCCGTCTACACGCGCCTGCGTGATGTCCTCGATCATCTGCACCTGATTCATCTGCATCAAAACGGCGCGACTATCGCCGTTCGTTGCCTTGGCGCCCTCCTCGCTCAGGCCATAGGTATACGCAAGCACGGCCACCTGCACGCCGCCGATGCGCATCATCGTCGCCCGGCTGCTCATGCCCTCGCGCTCAACACCTGCATAGGCCAGGCCGCGTGCCGTCAGTTCGCTCACCGTCAGATCCAGGCTCTCATAGCCCTTGTCCAGCGCATGCTCTGTAGAAAGCGAAAGCAGATCCACGCCGCATCCGCGCAGAGCATCCAGAATTTCGGGCGCGGTATTATAGTGATCGAACCCTTTGTCCTTGCCAGCCGTCACCGTTTCCAGCGTGGCAATTGCAAGGTCCGCATCCCGCAGCGTATCGCCCAGCCCCTCAAACACGGGCCCAAAGTCATATCGCGCGCCATTCATCGCACTTTCCCGCACCGCCTTAGGCGCGTACACAGTACCCGCAGCGGCAATGGTGATTGTGGAAGGCGCAGGCACAGGCGTTGGCGTAACGGGCGGTGCCGTCGGGGGCAGCGTATCCTCCGGCCAGTCAAAAATCGAGGTCACATTCGCTTCCTGCGGCAGGGAAATCATCTGTGCATCAAACAGTCCCTGCTCGGACAGCGAACGGATGAAAGCGCCCGTGCGCTCATACAGATCGTCGCCTACCAACAGCGCAAAAAAAAGGACGCAGCCCGCAACGACAGCAGCTGTCAGCAGCAGCATAAAGATCGTGCCCAAGGAAAGCCTGGGGCCTTTGCGTCCTGCCATCGCGCGCACACATCCTTTCGCATTTATCTGATTTCATTATAGTCAAAAAGCGCCGGAATGTAAAGCACCGTCACGCCATGCTTCCTTCAGACGACGCCGCGCTGTGGAGCCTCATCGCGGCGCAATTCTCCGTAAAGCAAAAAGAAAAAGACATTCCGGAAACCGGAATGTCTTTTATGTCGCTCAATTAGCCCTGAACCGGAGCCGCAACCGGGCAGTTCTCGGCGCAAGCGCCGCAGTCGATGCAGGAATCAGCGTCGATGACGTACTTGCCGTCGCCCTCGGTGATCGCGCTCACCGGGCAGTTGCCGGCGCAAACGCCGCAAGAGATGCAATCATCATTAATAACGTATGCCATAACAGTATACCTCCAAGTATTTTTGTTTTAGAGTGTGTTCATTTTAGCACGATCACCGCCAAATTGCAAGACGTTTTGTCAATTTCCATCAATCTTCGGCCCATAGAACCATCCATTTGATGTTATATGTAACAAACTTATCGCATCACAGCAGATCTTCAACGCCGGTCTCTTCCACGATTTCCAGAACGTCCGGTTCCGGCGCAATTACCGGCGCGGCAGCCTTCTGCTCAGCCGGTTTCTCCGGCTGCTGCTTCTGGCGCTTATCGGCGCGCGGCTTTTCGCGGCGCTCCGGCTTTTCGCCTTTCTCCTGCTTTTCGTGTCTCTCACCGCGTTCGCTCTTTTCGCCCTTATCCGGACGCTTCTGCTTGGGCGGACGTTCGCTCTTTTCGCTCTTCTCCGCCTTTTCTCCCTTGTCCGGCTTCTCGCGGCGCTCCGGCTTTTCGGTCTTTTCCGGCTTCTCGCTCTTTTCCGTCTTTTCGCGGTGTTCCTGCTTTTCTGCCTTCTCCTGGCGCTCCTGCTGCGGCGGATTCTGACCCTCCGGGCGTTGGCAGTCATCGATCGGATACTCGCGCAGCTCAAACGAATCGCCCACGGCGATACGCACGCGCACAGTCTCCTCCAGCACATTGATGGCGTTGATCGTACCTACGCCATCCGGCGTGACGATCTCGCGGCCCACGCGCGGCATGCGCTTGCGCGTCGTCTCATACTGATCCTGCTCATACTTGAGGCAGCACATCAGCCTGTCGCACAGGCCGGAAATCTTGGTCGGGTTGAGCGAAAGATTCTGCTCCTTCGCCATCTTGATGGACACCGGCGTAAAATCGCTCAGGAACGTACGGCAGCAGATGGGCCTGCCGCACGGACCGATGCCGCCGAGCATCTTCGCCTCATCGCGCACGCCGATCTGACGCAGCTCGATACGGGTCTTGAATATGCTGGCCAGATTCTTGACCAGCAGGCGGAAGTCCACGCGGCCGTTCGCCGTGAAATAGAAGATAATCTTAGAATGATCAAACGCGTATTCCACATCCACCAGCTTCATCTCCAGATTATGCTCGGCGATGCGGTCGATAGCGATATCAAATGCTTCCTTTTCGTATTCCTCATTGCGCTTCTGGGTGAGCATATCCAGCTCGGTTGCGATGCGCATGATCGGCTTAAGCGGCGCGGCAATGTGCTCGTCGGGCACCTCCATAATGCCGGACATGCATTCACCCAGCTCCACGCCGCGTGCAGTTTCGGTGACGACATGCATACCGTTATGCAGATCCAGTCCCGCCGGATCAAAATCATACAGCTTGCTGGCGCGCTTAAAGCGCACCCTGATTACCATGGCCATTTGGCATATTCCTCCGATATTTTCAGCAGGACCGATTCAAACGCCGAGGCGAACGCCACATTGCTCGCCATCATCATCCGCGCCTTTGTGATCGCCTGCGCCAGCGCAAGGCCGCCTTCCAGCGGCACTGCATGGGCATAGGCTTCCGCCTCCTGCGCATAGCCGCTCTCCTCAAGCTTGCCCCTGCCGGCCTGTGCCAGCAGGATATCGCGCACAGCGCCCTCCAGCAGATCCAGAATCATCTTCTGGCGTTCCTTATCGTCCTTATACAGATTTACAATCGGGAGTACGTCGCCGCTTCGATGCACGCGAAATACATCCCGTGTCAGCTTTTCCAGCAGGTTCAGCCGTTCTTCGTCAATCTCCAGCGCCTGGCCTACGCAGCCCTCCGCCATACGCGCCCTGCGTCTGGCATCCATGGGCGTCTGTCCCAGCGCAATGAGCCTCTTTTCGCATTCCTCACCGCTGAGCGGATGAAAACGGATCACGCGGCAGCGGGATGTGATGGTTGGCAGCAGCGCGCCCGGCTGCTCGGTGATCAGAAAGAACACCGTATCCTCAGGCGGCTCCTCCAGCGTTTTGAGCAGGCAGTTCTGGGCGGCAGGCGTCATTTTCTGCGCATCGGGAATGATGAGCACCTTCGTCGTATTTTCAAACGACTTGACACCGACCTCCGCGATCATGTCGCGCATCACGTCCACGCCGATCGTCTGCTTTCCCTTTTCCGGGCGGATGGTGTGCACATCCGGGTGCGTGTCGCTGAGAATGCGCTGGCATGGGCCGCAGACGCCGCAGGGTCTTCCGCTTTCCGCACGGCATACCGCCGCCATCGCGCAAAGCCTGGCCACGGATTTCTTGCCCGTACCGCGCGGTCCGCACAGCAGATAGGCATGCACAAACGCACGCGCGGCAAAATCCGACTGCATCTGCCCAATATGCGCAGACTGCCCCATAAAATCCTCAAACGAGAGCATATTACACCTTCAGGAACTGGGAAACCTCCAGCACAAAAATGGTCGCGCCGCCAACCGTCACGCGGATCGGATAAGGCACATACACGCCGCCGGCCGCCGTGGAACCCATGGGCGCCGTAGAGGCGGTAATCTGCTCGCGGCTCTTGCAAATCTTCTCGATGATGCCCAGCGCAGTATCGAGCTTGTCATCCTCCACGCCGCTGATCAGCGTGGTATTGCCCGCGCGCAGGAAGCCGCCGGTCGTAGCCAGCTTCGTAACGCCAAAGCCATTATCCATCAGGGCGGACACAACACGTCCGGAATCTTCGTCCTGAACGATCGCAACAATCAGTTTCATATCTATTTCCTCCATATTCATTTTGCGCAGTGCGCATGGAAGTACCGCTGCGCCATACCGGCGCAGATAGGTCTAAGTATATTATACAGGATGCTACCCCAAAATACTAGGCCGTAAGCAAAAAAGCGGTCGCTCTCATTTTAAACCGCCGTTTTTCTCCTCCGCATCTGAAACAGCGTATATCGCGCCGTTTCCAGCTGCAAAAAAGGACGAATCCCGAAGGATTCGTCCCTGATATCCAATTGATCAGCGATACTTAGCCAGCAGATTTTCCCAAGCCTCGTTAATCGCTTCCTGATGGCTGGTGGCATACGGACCGATTTCCTTCGCCTTCTCCATGGAGATCGGGAAGTGCACGCACAGGTGACCGTCGAAGTTGTTGTCCCTGAGGTGATACGGGGTATGCGCCACGTTGTGGGTGGAGCCGATATAGGTCTTGCCGTCGGCAAAAGTGACCCACACGGGCTTGGGCGTCCAGGTGCTCACACCGCCGAAAGCCTTGTTCATGATCGCGGTATCCTCGGCAGTCGCCGGCTCCGCATCCATGTGCGCGTCCTTGGTCATAATGCGCAGCGTCCAGGAATAACCGGTCGCCGGATCATACACTGTGCAGTACTCACCGTTGGCATAGTTCGTACGCCAGTTATAGAAGTTCTTATACAGAACGTCGCTGGAATCCTGGCTGGAACCGGAAGAGGTGGTCGCCTTCTTGTACTGGGCATTGATCGCCGTCAGCGTACGCTTGCCGGCAACGCCGTCGGCCGTCAGGCCCATCTTCTTCTGGAAGGCAATCACCGCATCGCGGGTCTTATCTCCAAAGTTGCCGGTCTGGTTGCCGGAGTAGAAGCCCAGAGCAGCCAGAATCTTCTGCAGCTTGCGAACCTCATCGCCGGAGGAATTCTTCATCAGCGTCGCAGACGTGCTCAGCGTCATGGAGGAACTGGAAGAAGAACTGCTGGAAGAAGAGGAACCGGAGGCACTGGAAGAGCCGGAGGAAGACGTAGATCCGCTCATCGCGGTAGCAATCTTCGCCAGCGTCTTCGCGCCAGCGATACCATCGGCGCTCAGGCCGTTGGCGCGCTGGAAGTTATACACGGCTTCCTTGGTCAGGTTGCCGAAGCTGCCGGTCAGAGATCCGGTATAATAGCCCAGCTTCTTCAGGTTGGACTGCAGCTCGCGAACAGCGTCAGACTTCGTGCCGTACTTCAGCAGAGAGCCGGTGCCGGAAGAAGAAGAGCTGGAAGAAGAACTGGAACCGGAAGAAGAGCTGCTGGAAGAACTGCCGGAAGAGCCGCTGCGCTTCTGCGCAATCTTGGCCAGCGTTTTCGCACCCGCAATACCGTCGGCGCCCAGGCCGTTGGCACGCTGGAACTTCATAACGGCAGCTTCGGTCAGCGTACCAAAGTTGCCGGTGATGGAACCGGTATAGTAACCCAGCGCCTTGAGATCCTCCTGCATCTGGCGGACAGCCTCGCTGCGGCTGCCGTGGCGCAGCGTTGCGGAGCTGTCGGAAGAAGAGGCAGAGGAAGAACTGCTGCCGCTGTAGCTGATTCCGGCCGCTTCATAGAGTTCTTCAATCGTATTCTCACCGGCAATGCCGTCATCCTTGATCGCATAGCGCTTCTGGAAGGCCTTGACCGCAGACTGGGTCTTTTCGCCGTAGTGGCCGGTAATATCGCCCGTATAAAGCTTCAGCTTCTTAAGGGCCGTCTGAATGGTTTCAATTTCATCCGCCTCATCACCGAGGCTATAGCTTTGCGCCGAAGCAAGGGCGCATACACACACCATGAGCACGGCAAGCACCGCCGTAAACCATTTCTTTCCTGACGCAATTTTCATGAGGGCATGCGTCTCCTTTCAGATCATTCTTAATTACGTCATCAGTTTATTACGAAATGTAACATTTGTCAAGACGAATTTAAAAATCTTCTGAAAAGAATGAAACAAGAAAGCGATTTCTGGCGGTATTTGCCGGAGGAACAGCCTATTCTGAAAAAGAAACCGTATAAATCGGCGTATATCGCAGCACGTTTTCGCTATCCCGCGCGCTCACAAACACATGGGCATGCTTTGCCGTAAAGGCCGCCTGCGGGCAATCGGGCAGAATATCCGGTACGCAGGCATGGCGGGCAAGCGTAATATGGGGCGAAAACGGTCCGGGATCGGCGGGCAGGCCTGTCTTTTCCAGCGCATGTACCAGCTGCGCATGCAGCATATCGAGTGCCGGCTCGCTCTTCACCCGAATCATCAGGATCCCGTTTTCTGCTCGGCCGAAATGATCCAGGCAGCAAAGCGTCAGGCGCGGCGCAGGGTGCCTGCTCAGCGCTTCCTCCAGCACGGCTGCCGCTTCTTCCACGCGCCGCTCGGGCACCTCGCCCAGGAAGGCCAATGTAATATGATGGTTTTCCGCAGGCGCATACCGGCCGGGAATGCACTTTGCAGCTTCCTGCGCCAATGCTCCCGTTGCTGTGCGTACCGCATCCGGCAGCGCAATACCGAAAAAGAGACGCATACTCTCCCCTCCTTTGCGGCGACATTGTAACATATTTGGCATGCGGCGGCAAGTGTGGTATAATATGGAAGCAATACATTACACAGAATGGGAGCGAAGCGGATGTTCACACTCGCAAGCGCACGCAGCGCCATTGCCAACGCCGCGCAGTTTGCCCGCGGCGGCGCATATGTGCAGGAAGGCCGCGTGGATCACGTCACCGTGCGCGAACACGGCAGCATGCAGGTTTACGAAGGCGTTGTGCGCGCGCCGGATCGCGAATACAGCGCAATGTTTGAATACGACAGCGAGCTGGAAACTTTTCCGTCCTGCCGGTGTACCTGCGAAAGCATCGGCCGCAGCGCATGGGGCTGCAGGCATGTCGCCGCGCTGATGATCGCTGCATGCGGCGGCGCAGGCACGCATGTCGGGCCAAAGGCGGGCGGCGAATGGCTGAGCGATCTGCTCAGCCGGAAAAGCGGCCAGACGCTCTCTGCGCCGCAGGCGCCGGTACAGCTCTATCCTGCGCTTGCCAGAATATCCGCGACATCGGTCAGCCTGTCGCTGAAAATCGGAAGGACGCGTCCCTATGTTGTGCGCAGCATGGCAGAATTCGCCCAACGGGCAAACAAGCGCGAAACCGCCATCTATGGCCGGGAGCTGACCTTCTCCCACAAAGAAGAAGAACTGCTGAGTACAGATACTGCGCTTTTCGGTCAGATCGTGATGCTGGCGGGCAGCGAATCCGTCGCCAACGGCGCCGAGCTGACACTTACCGGCTCAGCACTGGATCAGACCATGCGCCTGCTCGAAGGACGCGAGATAGACGTGCGCAGCGAAAACGGCGCGCAGCGCAGGCTGAAGGTTGTGCGCCGGGACATCTCGCTGGATCTTGAGCTGGAAAGCCTGCCGGACGGCGCACAGCTCTGTGTATTCGCCGAAAGCATTGTACTCGGCCAGGCTGGCGCCTATCTGTTTGCTCAGGAAGAGCTTGTCTGCGCATTCGGCGAGGCATTTGACCGGATCGCTGCGCTCGTTCAGATCGCAGCCGAGTATCCCCAAGGCATCCGGTTTGAGCCGGCGCAGCTCGAAGAGGTCTGTACGCGGCTGATTCTGCCTGCGAAGGAATGCGCCGTGATGCGCAAGGGGCAGTCCATCCTCGCCGCACATACGCCTACGCCCGTCGCCGTGCGATTGTATGTCGACGCCAAGGGTTCCCGCCAGCTGATCTGCCATACGGAGTTTGACTATCTGGGTACCGTGCTGCAAAGCGGACAGACCCATCCGCACATCCGGCGCAACGAGGCGCTGGAAGCAGACGTACGCGCAGCCGTCTCATGTCTGTTCCCGGAGAAAATCCATGACGACGAATACCTGTTCGAGGGTGACGACGATGCGCGCTATGCACTGCTGAGCGAGCAGCTTACCTCGCTTGAACGGGCAGGCGAGGTACATGTGAGCCGGGAATTGGCCGACATGCATGTCAGTCAGCCTCGCAGCATCTCCTTCGGCCTGACCGGACAAAAGGAAAAGCTCACGCTCAAGGCTGACCTGGGCGGATATACACAGGAGGATCTGACCGCAGCGCTGAGCGCCTACCGGCTCAAGCGCGCCTACGTCCGCCTGACGGACGGCACTTTCCTTTCCGGCGAGGCGCTCGTGCAGGCCGCAGAAACGGCGCAGGTGCTCGACGGTCTGGATATGACGGCGCAGCAGGCTGAAGAAGGCGCAGAAATCCCCATGAGCCGGGCCATGTATCTGGAGGCGGCGCTGGAAAACCGCGAAAACCTCATGCTGAGCGCGCCGGAGGAAATCGAAGCCTGGACTCAGCGCATGAAAACCGCACAGACTATGCGCGCCCAGCAGCCCGCAGGTCTCAATGCACAGCTGCGCGGCTATCAGCTCGAAGGCCTTTCCTGGCTGTGCGCGCTGTCGCAGGCCGGCTTCAGCGGCATTCTGGCAGACGATATGGGTCTGGGCAAGACCATTCAGGCGCTGGCGATGCTCCTATGCGCCAAAGAGCAGGGCGAACCGGTGCGCGCACTGGTGGTATGCCCCGCTTCGCTGCAGCTCAACTGGCTTGCCGAAGCACAGCGCTTTGCGCCCGGGCTTTCCAGCGCATGCCTGATGGGCTCTGCAAAGGAACGCACCGACATGATCACGCGAGCAGATGCGCCCGAATTGCTGATCACCTCCTATGATCAGCTCAGGCGCGACGTTCAGGCATACGAGGGCATTGCGTTCACGCACATCCTGCTTGACGAAGCGCAGAACATCAAAAACGCCGCCTCTCAGGCAGCAAAGGCTGTCAAAACGCTGCGCTCGGAGCATCGCTTTGCGATGACCGGTACGCCAATTGAAAACAGGCTCAGCGAGCTTTGGTCCATTTTTGACTTCCTGATGCCCGGATATCTGGGCAGCTATAAGACATTCAAAGATCGCTTTGAAGCGCCGGTTGTGCGCGAGGCAGACGAACAGGCGCGCGAAACCCTGCATCTGATGGTCGCGCCGTTTATTCTGCGGCGCATGAAGAAGGATGTGCTCGCCGATCTGCCGGAAAAGGTAGAAACGGTGATGACCAGCGAAATGACGGCTGAGCAGCGCAAGCTCTATCTGGCCCACGCTGCACAGCTGAAAAAGGAGAGCGAGGGCGGTCTGCTCGGCGGACAGGAAAAAATCAAGATACTCGCAGGGCTCACTCGATTGCGTCAGCTCTGCTGCGATCCGCGCCTGTGCCTGGAAAATTACAGGGGCGGCAGCGGCAAGCTGGCCCAGCTTTTGGAAGTTGTGCGCGATGCCATCGCTGCAGGGCACCGCATTCTGCTGTTCTCGCAGTTCACCTCCATGCTTGATCTCATTGCACAGGCGCTTTCCGACGAAGGCATCGCCTACTATCTGCTTACCGGCGACACCGATAAGGAAGAACGCATGGCGCTGGTGAAACAATTCAACGAGGACGCAGGCGCAGACGTCTTCCTGATTTCGCTCAAGGCCGGCGGCACCGGCCTGAACCTGACGGGCGCAGACGTGGTCATTCACTACGATCCCTGGTGGAATATCGCCGCGCAGAACCAGGCCACGGACCGTGCCTACCGCATTGGGCAGACCAAGGGCGTACAGGTAATCAGCATGATTGCCTCCGACACCGTGGAAGAGCATATTCTGCGCATACAGGAGCACAAGCGCGCCCTTAGCGACGGCGTGCTGCTGGGCGAGGAAAACTTCTTCACCATGGACGCGCAGCTGCTCAAGGAAGTGCTCGGCGGATAAATCTCTCTTCACAGAATTCATTTCATAGCAAAAGCGTACGCTCCGGATCTTCCGATGCGTACGCTTTTTTTCTATGCGGTTAAATAGCGCGGGTCGCGTGCCTGAGCCATGCGCGCTCGTCCTCATCCGCCATCAGCGGCTCTAGCTTCTCGCAGACAAACGCATGATACGCATTGAGCCACTGGCGCTGGCGCTTGGTCATCTGCTCAGGGATCACCGCGTCCAGATCGATCGGCGCACAGGTGATCGCCTCAAAGCCCATGAACTGACCGTACTCATTGTTTTCCAGCTTTCTGCAGACCAGCTCGTTCTCAATGCGGATACCGTGGCTGCCCTCGATATAGATGCCCGGCTCGTCAGTGGTCACCATGCCCGCGTCGAGCACCGTATCCTCGTTGCGGGTAGCAGACTTATACCAGCGGAACGCATTCGGACCCTCATGCACGCTGAGCAGGTAACCTACGCCATGGCCGGTACCGCAGCGGTAATCGATGCCCATATCCCACATCGGACCGCGGGCCAGCACATCCAGCGCAATGCCCGTGCAGCCATGCAGGAACTTGGCATTCTGCAGATTCAGCATGCCGCACAGCACAGCGGTAAAGTGCTCCTTCTGCTCCTCGCTGACCTCGCCCATGGCGAAGGTGCGGGTGATATCCGTCGTTCCCTCCAGATACTGCGCGCCGGAATCGATCAGCAGCAGATCCTTCGCTTCAATCTGCGCGTGGGATTCCTCGGTCGCTCTGTAGTGCATCATGGCAGCATTCGCACGGTAGGCGCAGATGGTATCAAAGCTCGGAGAGATAAAACGCTCCTGCTCGGCACGCAGGGAAAGCAGCTTCTCATCCACGCTCAGCTCGTCCATGGCAATCTTGCCGGCGTTTTTCTTGAGCCAGTACATCAGGCGCGTCACGGCCAGTCCGTCCTTCACATGCGCAGCGCGCAGATTGTCCAGCTCCACATCGTTCTTGACGGCCTTGATGCGGAACGCCGGATTCTCGTGCTGAATGATATTCGTATCTGCCAGCGCCGCGCACAGTCTCGCCGTCAGCTTCCTGCCGTCGATCATCACGCTTGCGCCCGGCTCAATGGCCTCCAGCGCCGTTTCAATCTCCGCATACTCGCGCAGATACACGCCCTGAGCAAAGAGCTGCTGGGCAACCGCCTCGCTCACCTTCTTCGTATCCACAAACCAGACGGCACTCTCGCTGCCCACCAGCAGGTAGCTCATCACCACCGGCGTGCAGTGTACGTCATTGCCGCGCACATTCAGCGTCCAGGCGATATCATCCAGCACATTGGTCAGATGCATATCCGCGCCGGCCTTCGCCATTACGCGGCGGATTTCGCTGAGCTTCTCGCTCACGCTCATGCCGGTATACGTTTCCTCCAGCAGGTATACGGGATCCATCGGCATCGCCGGACGATCCGCCCACAGATCGGCAAACCAATCGCCCGTATCGCGCAGCGCCACCTCGCGGCTGGCCAGCGTATCGCTCATATCCGCAGCAAAATGGGAACTGATGACAGCGAAATCCACGCCGCAGCTCTCGCCCGGGCGAACAATACTGCACACATATTCCTCCACGGACGGCACGCCCGCCACACCCATACGCATGAGGGTGACGCCGCTGCCTGCCAGCTGCTTTTCCGCCTGAATGAAATAGCGGCCGTCGGTAAAAAGCGCAGCCTCCTCACGGCCTACGACCAGCGTACCGGCAGAACCGGTAAAGCCGCACAGCCACTGGCGCGTCTTGAAGTAATCCGCCAGATATTCGCTGGCATGGGCGTCGGCCGTCGGCACGATCACTGCCGCCATATTTTCCTCCTCCATGCGCGCACGGAAGGCCTTGATTCTATCTATGATCTGCATTCTGCATATCTCCTTTAAATGAACTGACGTATATTATATCACCATTTGCGCCTGCATCTCAATCCCCCGAAGCATTTTAGCTGGACAAAAAACAAGCATTCAACTAAAATATACCTATACTTAAATCCGCAAGGAGTTACCGCCGATGAACACCCGCCACGCCCGGATGATCCTCGCCATCGTGCGCGAGGGCAGCTTTACCGCCGCCGCAAAATCGCTTTCCATCACCCAGCCCACGCTCTCCCAGACCGTGCGCCAGATCGAAACGCAGCTGGGCGAACCCATCTTTGCGCGCGGAAAGACGCCTGCAACGCTTACCGCAGCCGGCGCGCTGTATGTGGAGGCTGCGCGGCGGATGGTGCAGACGCAGACCCAGCTGGAAGAAGCGCTCAGCCTGCTGCACGGTCATGCCCGGGGTACGCTTCGCCTTGGCCTGATGAATCACCGCAGCGACGAACTGCTGCCTCAGGTCATCGCCGATTATTTTTCCGCGTATCCCGATGTTCGCCTGGAGGTATGCGAAGCGCCCATTGCCGCCCTGGAACAGAAGCTCCTGCACGGCGAAATCGATATGGCGCTCATCTCCGGCGGAGAGCAGCACGCACGGCTGGAATACCGGCAGATTGCCTCCGAGGAAATCGTATTGCTGGCCGGCAAACGGACCGCGATTGCCGCGCGCATCCCTTCCGGCTCCACCATTGGATTGAGCCAGGCCTCCGATGAAAGATTCATCATGCCGCTTTCCCACTCTCCCAGGTTCAAGTATTTTGACGATCTGCTGCGCAGCTGCTCCGTGCAGCCCAATGTATGCATGCAGTGCGATAACATTGGCACCGCCATGCGCTCCTGTGCCAGCGCCAACCTGGTTATGCTCTGTCCGTTTATCTCCCTGCTGTGCGACAACACCTCCATGCAGCGTCTCTCTCATTATCATCTGGGTACGGATGCCTACCTGCCGCCGTTTTACATGGTATATGCCAAGGACGCGCCGCCCGCCCCCTACGCAGAGGCCCTTTACACCATGCTCTGCAACCGCTTCAGGGCAATGACGGCATACCGTCCCTGACGGATTTCCATTCCGATGTTTATTTCTCCACTAAAATCCAAATTCGATATATACATCTTTTTTTGACATGTAATTTTCCGCAGATTCGGGATATCATGATGATATTCTGGAAGTTGCGGAGGGGATTACAATGCTCGTTTCTTACAAGACAATCGGGCAGAATATCCGCGCTGTGCGCCGGGAAGCCGGCCTCACGCAGGAGCAGATTGCTGAAATGCTGAAGATGTCTCAGCTGCATTTTGGCCGTCTGGAGCGCGGCGAGCGTCCCGCCTCCCTGGAGCAGATTGCGCAGATTGCGCAGACGCTGCGCGTGCCGCTTTCCTCGCTGCTCAATGGCTGCGTGGTGGAAGAGGACTTTGCCAGCAAGCCGGATGACAGCGCACAAGCGCTGGGCAAGGCCGTCGCCAAAATGGCCAGCGGATGTTCTCCGCGCGCGCGCAAGCTGATGCGCACACTCTGTCAGGCTGTCGCCGCAAGCGAGAAGCTGCCCGAAAACAACTGAGCATACAAAAGCAGGCCGCATGCCGGATACTCCGGCATGCGGCCTTTTCTGTCCATTCATGCAGGCTTCTCACAGCGAGCACGATTCTTTTCTGCCGCCGTGCCCGTCGGAAAAGAATGCGGCGACCGGCTGCTTACCAGCCGAGGCGGCGGTAGTAATTCAGGAAATTGAGACCGGCAATGTTTTCAATTGCCGCTTCGCTGTAGCCGCGCGCCCGCAGCCCATCGAGAATCGCAGGAATATCCGCCGGGCTCGTGCAGTCGTAGGGCGTATACTCGATACCGTCAAAGTCGCTGCCGAAACCCACATGGTTTTCCGCACCCAGCTGACACATATGGTCAATATGCTCAACGATATCCTTCACGCCCGCCTTGCCGTCCGCGCTAAGAAAGCGCGGATAGAAGTTCACGCCGATCCATCCGCCGCGCTTTGCCATCGCGCGAATCTGATCATCCGTCAGATTGCGGAAGTGCGGGCAGAGCTTTGCCGCACAGGAATGGGAGGCCATCGGCGGCTGGCTGTGCTTGTCAATCAGATCCCAAAAACCTGCTTCATTAAGATGGCTGGTATCCGCCGCCATCTTCAGGCTCGCCATCGCTTTCAGAATTTCCCATCCTTGGGGCTTGATGCCGTCCTTTGTACCGCCCTTGGCAGGATAGGCGATCTCGTTTTCGTTGTTCCAGGTCAGGGCCGCCATACGGATGCCGCGCTCGTGGAACTCATGCACACGCTCCACGCTGCCCTCAAAGATCTCTCCGCCCTCCACGGACAAAAGAATCTTCACCTTGCCCGCCTCCGCCTCCAGCGGAGAATTCACCTTCTGCCAGTCCTCGGTTTCAGCCAGGCGCTCAAAGGCCGCATACTCGGCCAGCGCCTTGTCATGCGGATGATCGCTCATGCCCTTGCTGCCGGCAAAGAGCGTGCAGGTCTGCAGGTTCATGCCGCCCCTGACCATGTTATCCATGGTCACGCAGGGTGTTTCATTCGGCTGCAGCGCGCGCATGTACAGTGTGTCGCAGTGCGTATCGCAGATAATCATATTCGTTTCCTCCTGCATATCAGCAAAGGTCTCCCGCTTTTGG
The DNA here is from genome assembly GCA_017397695.1 of Clostridia bacterium. The sequence goes on along the minus strand of JAFQIF010000025.1, from coordinate 30,395 downwards.
CAGGAGACCTCTGTGGTTTGTTCATTTCAAACGCTCGGCCTCATTTGCCGAAGATTACTTCTTTTCCACCGGCTTGATGACGTCCTTGAAGCCCATGTACGGACGCAGGGCCTCCGGAATGCGCACGGAGCCGTCGGCGTTCAGGTTGTTCTCCAGGAACGCGATCAGCATGCGCGGCGGCGCAACGCAGGTGTTGTTGAGGGTATGGGCAAAGTACTTGCGGCCGTCATCGCCCTTAACGCGGATGCCGAGGCGGCGGGCCTGCGCATCGCCCAGCGTGGAGCAGGAACCGACCTCGAAGTACTTCTTCTGGCGCGGGCTCCAGGCCTCGACGTCGCAGGACTTCACCTTCAGGTCAGCCAAATCGCCGGAGCAGCACTCCAGGGTGCGCACCGGAATGTCCAGGCTGCGGAAGAAATCGACGGTATTCTGCCAGAGCTGGTTGTACCAGTGCATGGAATCCTCCGGCTTGCACACGACGATCATTTCCTGCTTTTCGAACTGATGGATACGATAGACGCCGCGCTCCTCGATGCCGTGCGCACCAACCTCCTTGCGGAAGCAGGGAGAATAGCTGGTCAGGGTCTGCGGCAGCTGATCCTCGGAGAGAATGGTATCGATGAACTTGCCGATCATGGAATGCTCGGAGGTACCGATCAGGTACAGATCCTCGCCCTCGATCTTGTACATCATATTCTCCATCTCGGCAAAGGACATGACGCCGGTGACGACGTTGGAACGGATCATGTACGGCGGGATGCAGTAGGTGAAGCCACGATCGATCATAAAGTCGCGCGCATAGGAAAGGCACGCGCTGTGCAGGCGGGCGACGTCGCCAACCAGGTAGTAGAAGCCGTTGCCGGAGGTCTTGCGGGCGGACTCAATGTCGATGCCCGCGAGCTTTTCCATGATCTCGACGTGATACGGAATCTCAAAATCCGGCACGACCGGCTCGCCGTAGCGCTCGATCTCCACGTTCTCGCTGTCGTCCTTGCCGATCGGCACGCTCTCATCGATGATCTGCGGGATCACCTGCATGCGGGTCTTGATCTCCTCGGCATACTGCTCCTCGAGCACCTCGAGCCTGGCCAGCTCGTCGGCAATGGCAGCAACCTGCGCCTTGGTGGCTTCGGCCTCGTCCTTCTTGCCCTGCTTCATCAGTCCGCCGATCTGCTTGGAGAGCACCTTGCGCTGATTGCGCAGGGCGTCAGCCTGCTGCATGGCCTCACGGTTCTTGCGGTCCAGTTCGATGACCTCGTCGACGAGATAGAGCTTGGCGTCCTGGAACTTCTTCTTCATATTCTCGCGCACGACGTCCGGCGTCTTGCGAAGCATATTGATGTCCAGCATGGTCAAATCTTCCTTTCTGTTTCGGCGCATGGCCGTTTCATATACAAAGTGATAATACAAAAGGAGCCCTCATCCGTATGGGACGAAAAGCTCCGCGTTGCCACCCAAATTGCCGCACCAAAGCGCGGCCGCTCTCTGCGCTGTAAGGGGCGCTGCCCCGCGGACTCATCGCCCGCCGCATGGAAAGAGCGGATCAGCTGCCGCCAGCCCTGCCTCGCACCAACCGGCAGTTCTCTTCCCCCGCGCGCAGCGTATTCTCTTTCTGCTCCCAATGACAGGAGCGCGATATGTACGCCTATTATAGCCCAAGCGCCGCCTTTTTGCAACAGCAGTTTTCTTTTTTCCAGAAAAAGCACCGTGCTTTTGCGGGAAAAATTGACATTCCCCTTTCCATCATGTACAATAAGACAATGCTGATAAATCCAACAGGATCGGGTATCCTACGCTGAAAAAGCGCAGGTGATTTTGATGAACGAACAAAGGCCTCACGAGACCAAGGAGGAAGACATGGGCGCTTCTAAGAATATCGAATCCGCGCGCCGCGAAGAGAGCGGCGTGGTCTATTATGATCGCGGCATCCTGACCGGCAAAGACGGTCGCCGCTACCAGCGCTACGCCATTCAGACCCACTTTGTGCAACCCAACGAGGATCAGGCCGAGCTGGTTCGCCGCTATGTGCTGCCGCTGTTTAAGGAGGGCGACTGCCTCTCCTTTACCGCGAAGGTGATGGGCATGTGCACCGGCGCTGTGCGTACACTCGAGGATACCCACCCGGGCTTCTGGGCGCGCATGCTCGCGCCGTTCGCCGGTCACAATTCCACCGGCATCGGCATGCATCAGCCCTACAAGATGCAGCTGACCATCGAGCTGTGCGGCCTGCCGCGCGTGCTCTTTGCCGCCGCTGTTTCCGCTGTGACTCGTCCGTTCGGCATCCGCGGCCTGTTCTACAAGATCTGCGGCCACGACGTTGCCGGTATCGACGGCTTCTATCCGGATTCTTCCTTCGAGCAGTATCACACCATGGGCGTGCTCAATCCGACGAATCCCGTCGCGCTGTGCGATGCGCTCTACGAGGCGACTGGCGTGCCGGTCGTCGTGATGGACGCCAACGACTTTGACCAGAACCAGCTGGGCAAGGGCACGAAGTTCCCGCTCACCGACGAGCAGATCCAGGATGCCATGAAGGACAACCCCTCCGGCCAGGGCGATGAACTCACGCCGTTCATCCTGATCAGACCGCTCAAGGACTAAAGAGGGGAAGCGTTAGGAGAAACGCCGGGCTGCCTTCCGACCTGCCTGGGGACATCGTCACCAGACCCCTATTTCGCTTCGCGCACTCGATTGAAGCTATGCATACGGGCGGCCTATGGCCGCCCGTTTCACATGATGAGGAATGTTTTATGAACAATACGTTTGCACTGAAGGGGCTGTTTATTGACACGCCTGTGTCCGGGGAGATACGCTGCCGGGACGGGTTTCTTGTATGCGAAGGCGGCGTGGTCGAAGGATTCTACCGTGAACTGCCCGCATGCTTTGTCGGGATCGGCGTGCGGGATTTCACGGGAAAGCTGATCATCCCCGGCATGAGCGATCTGCATCTGCATGCCCCGCAGTACAGCTACTGCGGCACGGCGATGGATCTGGAGCTGCTGGAATGGCTGGACAATTACACCTATCCGGAAGAAGCCCGATATGCCGATCCGGCGCATGCCAAGGCGTATTACGAAGTGTTCGTCCGCGATCTGCTGCATACGGCTACAACCCGCGCAGCGATCTTCGCCACCATCCATACCGACGCGACGCTGGAGCTGATGCGCCAGCTGGATCAGTCAGGCCTGGGTGCATATGTCGGCAAGCTGAATATGGATCGCAACTGCCCTGCCTACTACAGCGAAGGCACGCCGGAGCACGGAGAATCGGAAACCAGGCGCTGGCTGGATACATGCAGGGCTGCGAATTTTGCGCGCGTGCATCCCATCCTCACCCCGCGCTTCACGCCCAGCGTAACCGACGCGTACATGGAGAAGATTGGTTCGCTCTCCCGGGAATACGGCGTAGGCATGCAAAGCCATCTGTCCGAAAACCTCTCCGAAATTGAGTGGGTCAAGTCGCTCTGCCCGGATGCGAAAAACTATGCGGACACATACGCCCGATACGGTTTATTCGGCGGCGAATGCAGAACCATCATGGCGCACTGCATCTACTGTCCCGAAGAAGAAGACAGGATGATAAAGGACGGACATGTCTTCATCGCCCACTGCCCCACCAGCAACGAAAACGTGATTGCCGGCATTGCGCCCGCCGCTCGTTATCTGCGTAGCGGCTATGAAATCGGCCTGGGCAGCGACGTTGCCGGCGGCCACACGCTCGATCTCTTCGCGGTAATGGCGGCCGCCGTGCAGGCGAGCAAACTGCGCTGGCGCTACGTCGATCAGACGCAGAAGCCGCTCACCATCCCCGAGATGCTGTACATGGCCACGGCCGGCGGCGGCAGGTTCTTTGGCCGGGTTGGCCTGTTTGAAAAAGGCTATGCCTTTGACGCCGCCGTCATCGACGACAGCGCGAACAGAAACCATCGCAGCTTCTCCCCGCAGGAACGCATCGAGCGCTGCGCCTATCTGGGCGGCGCAAAGATCACCGATAAATATGTGGACGGACACAAGGTTCTATGACATGCGATCACAGCCGCTTCGGCTGTGATTTTTTCTTGTATATACCTGTAAAGTGTATTCCTTACAAACCGGTTGGAATATGTCAAAAGCCACACTTTTGCCACAGACGCCCGATATCCTGTACACAGGTATACAGGCTTCCGAACCGCCGGAAGCCGCAAGCCTGAACCAAGATGAAGGAGAAAACCACATGAAGAAGATTCTCTCCATCGCGCTCATCGCCGTGATGCTGCTGAGCATTGCTGCGTTTGCGCAGGCCGACGCCCTCACCGGCATTGCGAAGGGCTTTGGCGGCGAGCTGACTGTCACCGTCGAAACCGACGGCGACAAGATCGTCAACGTAACCGTGGACAGCCACAGCGAGACCCCGAATATCGGCACCAGGGCCATCGACGAGCTGCCGGCCAAGATCGCTGCGGCAAACTCTGCCGACGTGGACGCCGTCGCCTCTGCGACTGTGACCTCCAACGCGATTATCGCTGCCGTGAAGAACGCGCTCGATCCGGTCGCCAATCCGTACGAAGCGCCGGCTCCGGTTGAAGTGAAGGCCCAGAGCGCCGAGGCTGCCGAGGCCTACATCGGCCTGGGCGTGGCCAGCACCGGCCGCAAGGGTCCGGGCTCTGACGACCAGGGCACCCAGGTCTGGAGCTTCAACCAGGTGATCGCCGCTGTCGTCTTCGACGGCGAGGGCCGCATCCTGCTTTCCAATGTCGATCAGCTCGAGATCGCGACCCCGAACTACGACGGTTCCACCATGCCGCATCTCTCCGGTTTCCCGGGCCAGGGCGGCTACAACCTGGACAGCGATCATGACGCCGTTGTCGACGGCAAGACTGAGGACACCGAAGAGAACTTCATGGCCGAAGTCGCCTCCTGGCAGACCAAGCGCGAGCGCGGCGAAGGCTACGTGATGGGCACCGGCTACTGGGCACAGCAGATGGACAAGTTCCAGACCGTCTTCGCGGGCAAGACCGTGGAAGAGGTGAAGGACTGGTTCGCCGCCTACTGCTCCGACAGCAACGGCCGCCCGATGCAGGCCGGCAACGAGAAGGACGCCGCCAAGTATGACGCCCTCTCCGACGAAGAGAAGGCCATGCTCGCCGACGTTACCTCCGCCGCCACCATGTCCCTGAACGACAGCCACGGCAACATCATCGCCGCCCTGGAGAAGGCCTACGCAAACCACGTGCCGCTGAACGTTGAATCCGCTGCCGCGATGGGTCTGGGCGTTGTGAACACCGGCCGTAAGGGCCCGGGTTCCGACGATCAGGGCACCCAGGTCTGGAGCTTCAACGACGTGTACGTCGCCACCCTCTTTGACGCCGAGGGCAAGATCGTCGCCATGCACGCCGATCAGCTCGAGGTTGCGACCCCGAACTACGACGGTTCCACCATGCCGCACTTCTCCGGCTTCCCGGGCCAGGGCGGCTACAACCTGGACAGCGATCATGACGCCGTTGTCGACGGCAAGACCGAAGACACCGAAGAGGCCTTCATGGCCGAGGTTGCTTCCTGGCAGACCAAGCGCGAGCGCGGCGAAGGCTACGTGATGGGCACCGGCTACTGGGCACAGCAGATGGACAAGTTCCAGGAGACCTTTGTCGGCATGACCGCCGAAGAGGTTGAAGCCTGGTTCGCCGCCTACTGCTCTGACAACAACGGCCGCCCGATGCAGGCCGGCAACGAGAAGGACGCTGCCAAGTATGACGCTCTCTCCGACGAGGAGAAGGCCATGCTCGCCGACGTCACCTCCGCCGCTACCATGTCCCTGCGCGATAGCCACGGCGATATTCTCGCCGCGATCGTCAAGAGCGCCGAGAGCAAGGTGGACGTGCAGCTGACCATCGGCAAGTGATTCCAGCCTCCAAAGACCGCAGGGCATTGTCCTGCGGTCTTTCTTTATTTGCCAATGCGGAAAATTCCGATAGCCTGCGCCTGTGCTTTCATGGTATAATGAATGTTGAAACTGTCATCTGATTTCGTGCTGACGCACGATCATCCGTATACAAGAGGTTTTTCTGCATGTCATTATTCACCCTCATTGCATTCTCCTGCCTGTGCGCAGCGGCCTATTACCTGTGCCCGGACCGCTTCAAGTGGATGCTGCTGCTCGCCGTCAGCTATACCTACTATGCATACTGCGGCGCCGCCGCGCTGCCGTTCATGCTGCTGACCACGCTGTCCACCTGGGCAGGTGCGCTGATGATCGGCGCCATCGGCGAAAAAAGCAAAGCCGAGCTGAAGGCGCGCAAAGCCGAACTGGATGCCGCAGGCAAAAAGGCCCTGAAGGCAGCCGCCAAGAAAAAGCAGCGCGTGCTTTTCTGGGCTGTTCTCTTGCTTAACTTCGGCGTGCTGGCGCTGCTCAAATATACCTCACCCGTACTCGAAGCCTTCGGCCGCCCGGCTCTGGGCTGGCTGCTGCCGCTGGGCATCTCGTTTTATACCTTCCAATCGATGGGTTATCTCATCGACGTATCCAGCGGCAAGTATGCGCCTGAGCGCAACCTCGCCAGATTCGCACTGTTCGTCTCCTTCTTCCCCCAGCTCATTCAGGGGCCGATCGCGCGCTATGACCAGCTTGCATCCCAGCTGACCACGCCTCACCGCTTCGATATGGCCAATATCGAGCGCGGCGCACTGCTGATGCTCTGGGGCTTTTTCAAGAAAAAGGTGATTGCCGACCGCGCGCTGCCGCTGGTCAACGAAGTCTTCTCCCATCACGGCGAATACGGCGGCGCGGTCATCGTTGTGGCCGTTGTGTTCTATTCGCTTCAGCAGTACTGCGATTTCTCCGGCGGCATCGATCTGGTCACCGGCATTGCGGAGCTCTTCGGTATCCGTCTTGCACCCAACTTCAAGCGTCCGTATTTTTCTGTTTCTCTGGGCGATTTCTGGCGCAGGTGGCATATTTCTCTGGGCAGCTGGATGCGCGACTACGTGTTCTATCCCTTCGCGCTCACCAGACCGGTAAGCAGGCTTTCCAAGGCTGCCAAAGGACGCTTCGGCACGGATTTTTCCCGTGCGCTGCCTGCAGCCATGGGCAACATCCTGGTCTTCCTGCTGGTGGGTATCTGGCACGGCCTGACGGGCAACTACGTTCTCTGGGGCCTGTATAACGGCCTGATCCTCGCTATGAGCGCGCTGCTGGAGCCGCTTTACAAGCGCACCAACGAGCGCCTGGGCAAACGGATCGTGGATTCCCGTGCGTTCTATCTTTTCCGCGTGCTGCGCACATTTGTGATCGTGAACATTGGCTGGTATTTTGACCGTGCGCTGCGCGCAGGCGACGCCTTTGCCATGTTGGACAAAACATTCTTTGCCTTCGATCTTGCGCAGATTTCCTCCGGCACACTGATGAACCTTGGCCTGACGGCGGGCGATTTTGTCATTCTCTTCTGGGCAACGCTGATTCTCTTTGCCGTCTCTGTCCTTCAGGAGCGTGGCATGCGCATCCGTGAGCGTGTGCTCTCGCTGCCAGTTCTGCCGCGCGTGCTTCTGCTTTACGCGTTCATGTACTTTGTTCTGGCGAATTTCATGGGTGCGGCCGCAGGCAATGCGGGCTTCATGTACGCCGTATTCTGATGGGAGGCCAGCTGTGAAAAAACATCCGAATCTTCGAAGCTGTGCGCAGCTCGTCCTCTTCCTGCTGGGCTTTGCGCTCTTTCTCTGCTTTGCCAATACGCATCTCATCCAGACGGACACCATCGCCCGCCTGACCCTTCACGAGATGCAGCAGCGCGACGATATCGAGCTGGCGTTCGTCGGTTCCTCCATCGTACGCGATCATTTCAATGCGCAGATGATCACCGAAAAGACGGGGCTTGATGCCTTCTGCGTCACCGTGCCGACGGCGTCCATGCCTGCATCCATCGCGCTTACGCGCGAGCTGCTAAAAACCAATTCACCCGAATGGGTCGTTCTGGTCACCGAACCCTACAATTTCCAGACCGTGAAGGAAGCAACCGAAGCATATTACAAAATTGCGCCCTTTCTCCGTGATCCGGCCAACACGCTGGATTACTACCTGCGCGCCTGCGATGCGGACGGATACTACCTCGACCGTCTGCTGATGTTCCGCGGCTTTGGCGCACAGTCCGTCTCCGACGTGATCAAAACCATCGCCCTGCGCTATGCTCCGGAAAAAACCTATGCGCGCCTGAAAGACAGCTTGGATCCGACAGTTTCCTATCGGGGCAGCGGCTTCCTTCGCCACGAAACCGACGAGCGCGCGGATGCGCAGATCCGCAGCGTCGTGCGGGAATACACCGGCTACTACTATGCGCTCTTTGACGAGTCCAAATCGCAGCTGCGCACCTATAAGCAGCTGTGCGAGGAAAACGGCGCAAAGCTGCTTGTTGTCGTCTATCCCAATCATGCTGTGCATTCCCTGGCCAGACCGGGTTTTGCAGACTACAACGACAGCCTGATGGCGTACTGTGCTGAAATCGGCGTGCCGTGCTACAATTTGTCCTACGCCAAACCCGAGTTGATGCCCGATCTTCGGACGTTCTTCTTCGATCTGTATCACATGGTCGGCGAGGGCGCAGATATCCTCAGCAGTACATTCTGCACGGTATTCGATGCGCACAAGCGCGGCGAAGACATTTCCCATCTGTTCTACCGCAACCGATGGGAGTACTTCGATGCGATTGATTTTATCACCAACACGTGGCTGGTACACTTCGATCCCGCAGCCGAGTGGAACATGGCGCTGAGCCACGACGAAGCAGCCGTGCGCGCGCTGGATACTACCCAAGACGTCTTCCTCTTTGACTGCAACCGAGGCACGTATGTGCAGCCGGAATACAGACTCGTAATCCGGCATGCCGACGGCAGCGAAACCCTGCTTCTGGACTATGGCGCCGATACGCTCTATACCTGCGAACAGGGCGCTCTCTCCGGGCAGACCCTTCGCCTCTACGCCCGCACGCAGGGCAGCGATGAATCTTCTGCCTGCTGGAACGAGCTGCTCGTTCCATAATCATCCTTGATTGCGCATCATAATTGCTGTATAATATAGGGTGTGGATGTATGTCCATGCCCTTTTATGATACAACCCATCAGGAGTAAACGATGAAATACCTGATTCTTGATTATCTGGAGGCCACAGCAGCGCGCCTGCCGGATAAAACGGCCTTCACCGACGAAAGCAGCGCTGTCACCTTTGCGCAGCTCGTCCATCTATCCCGCGCTGTCGGCAGCGCGCTTACCGCGCATGTCGCTCCGCGCACAACCGTCGGCTTCTACATGGACAAGAGTGTGTCCGCTGTCGCCGGCTTTTTGGGTGCGGTCTATGCCGGCTGCGCCTATTCGCTGCTGAATCTGCGTCATCCCGCCGTGCGCATCCGCGCGATCCTGGATACGCTTTCCTCTCCCGTGGTCATTACCGACAGGGCGCATGAACAGGCGCTGCGCGAGATGGACGTGCTGGGCGAGATTCTGATTCTGGAAGACCTGCTCCAAGGCGCAGTCGACGACGGCGCGCTTGCGCGCGTACGCCGTCAGATGCTGGATATCGATCCGCTCTACGTCAACTTCACCTCCGGATCCACCGGCACGCCCAAGGGCGTGATCATCTGCCATCGCAACGTCTGCGATTTCATCCCCTGCTTTACCGAGATTTTCTCCATCACGCAGGCGGATGTGCTGGGCAATCAGGCGCCGTTTGATTTCGACGTTTCCGTCAAGGACATCTATTCCGGTATTTTCACAGGCGCGACGGTCGCCATCATCCCCACGGCCTACTTCACCCAGCCGACGAAGCTCATGGATTTCATCTGCGATCAACAGGTGACGGTGCTCGTCTGGGCGGTATCCGCGCTGTGCTTCATCACCACGATGAACGCGCTGGACTATAAGACCCCCGAGACCCTGCGCACGATCATGTTCTCCGGCGAAGTGATGCCCATCAAGCACCTCAAAAAGCTGCAGAAGTATCTGCCGGATGCAACCTACGTCAACCTCTATGGTCCGACGGAGATCACCTGCAACTGTACCTACTACATCGTGGATCGCGAATTCGAGATCGGCAAAAGCCTGCCCATCGGCATTCCCTTCCCCAACGAGCGCATCCTGCTGCTGGACGAAAACGATAGGGAAGTCGTCCCCGGCGGCGTGGGCGAGCTTTGCGTATCCGGCACGGCTGTGGCCCTGGGCTACTTCGGCGACAGCGAGCGCACGAAGGCCGCTTTCGTGCAGAATCCGCTGAACAAAACCCATCATGAGATCATTTACCGCACGGGCGATCTGGTTCGGCTCACCGAGGAAGGCGAGCTCGTCTATGTCTCCCGCAAGGATTTCCAGATCAAGCATATGGGTCACCGAATCGAGCTGGGCGAGATTGAAACCGCGCTGCAGGCCGTTCCGGGCGTGGAGCGCGCGCTGTGCATCTACCTGCATGACAAGGGCAAGATCCTTGCCTTCACCTGCGGCGCAGCCGACAAAGCCGCCATCACAGAGGCGCTGCATGTTTCCCTTCCCACCTACATGATCCCCAATATCTTCATGCAGGTGGATGAGATGCCTATGACCAAGAACGGCAAGATTGACCGCAGCGCCCTCTTGGAGCTCTACAAAAACAAGAAGCGAGGTGGCCGCAATGGATAAGCAGCGTCTTTCCGCGATCGCCAAAGAATTCGGCACGCCGTCCTTCATCTTTGACGAAAGCGCGCTTGCCTGCCGCATGCGCGAAATCAAGTGCATCGTAGGAAGCAGCGTGCATCTGTGCTATTCCATCAAAGCCAATCCGTTCCTCATTCCTGCGATGCAGGATCTTGTGGAGCTGCTTGAGGTCTGCTCCCCGGGCGAGCTGGAAATCTGCGAAGGCCTGCACGTCGATCCCAAGGCCGTGCTCTTCTCCGGCGTGAACAAGACGCTTGCGGACATCGAGCATGCCATGGATGCTGGCGTGATCCGCTTCACGGCGGAATCCCCGCTGCACATCCGCCTGCTGCATCAGGCGGCCGAAAAGCGCGGCGTGGTCTATCCGGTGTTGCTGCGCCTGACTGCCGGTTCCCAGTTCGGCATGGACGAAAGCGATCTGCTCGATGCAATCGAGCATCGCGCCGACTATCCCTTCCTGCACTTTGAGGGCATCCATTATTTCTCCGGCACCCAGCGCGCCAAGCTGGACAAGGATCAGCGCAAGGAGCTGGTCATGCTGGGCGAATTCATGGACAAGCTTGAGCAGGATTACGGCTTCGTCTGTGAGAAGATCGAATATGGCCCTGGCCTGTACTTCCCCTATTTCGCGCACGAGGATCACAGCGACACGCTCGCGCCAATCCGCGCGCTCGCGCCGGATCTGCAGAAGCTTGCAGAGCGCTGTGAGCTGACCATCGAGATGGGCCGCTTCTTCGCCAGCAATAGCGGCACCTACCTGACCACGGTCATTGACACCAAGGTCAACTGCGGTCACCACTACGCAATCGTCGACGGCGGTATCCATCACGTCAACTACCTCGGCGGCACGATGGGCATGCGCAATCCGATCATCACGCACATCGCCGGTCCGGAACACACGGATGAAACCGAAGCCGACTGGTCGCTGTGCGGCAGCCTATGCACCACAGCGGATATTCTGGTGCGCAAGATCGCAATGAATGGCCTCGCCCAGCAGGATGTGCTCGCCTTCCACAACATCGGCGCCTATTCCGTCACAGAAGGCCCGGCGCTCTTCCTGAGCCGCAACATGCCGCGCATCATCCTGGCGAGCGACAATGGCGCACGCCTTGTTCGTGACACGATCCATTCCTCCGCCATCAACCAATCCAATATCAAATAAAAGGAGCAATCATCATGAAAGACCAGATTCTTGACATCCTCTCCGACATCGTGGACGACAACGTCGAATCCTGTACGACCCTGATTGACGACGGCGTGCTCTCCTCCCTGGATATCATCCAGCTCATCGGCGCGCTCAACGATGAATTCGACATCTCCATCCCGGCGACCGAGATCATTCCGCAGAATTTCAATTCTGTCGATGCGATGGTCGCGATGGTCGAGAGGCTGGCGGACGAATAAGCAGACGGGAGACGTTTGGGGACGCTGTCCCCAAACCTCTGGCAGGGACATCGTCCCTGCACCCTTCTTCTCTTCGCGGCAGATTTAAGAAGAACAGCATAAAGAAGTCCCGGTCAGATTCTGACCGGGACAAATTTTTCTTTTTGGAGGATCCAGATTTCCTCAAATCCTGCCTCTTTGATCATGCGCTCCGCGATGTCAAACGCGCAGGTCACGCCGCTTGTATGGTGCGCATCAGCGCTGACGGTGACTTTGCCGCCCATTTCGCGAAGGAGCATCAGCCACTGCATGCTCGGGTACGGCGTCGTACGGTATCCGCGGCTGATTGCGCCGGTATTCACCTCGAAGATCTTCCCGGCTTTCACCAGCCCTTCCATCGCGGCATGGGCTGCATTTTGGTAGCGCGGGCTATTTTCATGGAAGAAGTGATGCGTCTCATCGAACTTGGTGATCAAATCGAAATGGCCGACGATATCCGCTTCAGGATTGTTGGCCACCTTAGAAAGCTCTGCGAAATATACTTCCGCCGCCGCATCTGCGTCGCCGCCGAAATGCTTGCGAATATAGCTTTCCGTCGTCTCTGGGTTGGAATCCACGGATCGCGTACCGCCACCGGAAATGGGAATCTCGTGTACAGAACCGATCACGTAATCATACTGAGCCAGATCAAGCTCTGCCGCCGTCGCATCCCATTCGATGCCCAGATACACATCGATCTCCCCGGCGTATTTGGCCTGCAGCGCTCTCACCTCTGCGATATAATCCGGCAGGCGCTCCTTCGGGCATTCCCAGCTGTTATCAAAGGGCATCGGACCATGCACGCTCAAGCCCACGCTCGTAAGGCCTGCGGCTTTGGAAGCGAGGATCATCTCCTCAACGTTGCACTTTCCGTCATCCCATGTGGAGTGCATATGCAGATTCTGGGTAATCACTTGATCATCTTCTCCTGCTTCACCTTTTTATCGATGACATGGCGAGAAGCCATTTCTTTCTTGACGTCATCGAGGCTGATGCCCATCTCGATCATCAGCACCATCACATGATACATCAGATCGCCGATTTCGTAAATGGTATTGGCCTTGTCGCCATCCTTAGCGGAGATGATGACCTCCGTCGTCTCCTCGCCGACCTTCTTAAGCATCTTGTCGATACCTTTATTGAACAGATAGGTCGTATAGGAGCCTTCCTTAGGGCTTTCCTTGCGGCCCACGAGCATCTCCATCAGATCCTGATACTGGAATGCCGGCGGCTCCTCACCCTCAAAGATCACGTCATTGAAACAGGAATCCGTGCCCAAATGGCAGGCGGGCCCTTCCTTGCGCACCTCGACCACGAGCGCATCGCGGTCACAGTCCGCCGTGATGGATACGATATGCTGCACGTTGCCGCTGGTCTCGCCCTTGAGCCAGAGCTTCTGCCTTGAGCGGGAGAAGAAACACGTAAGCCCCTTTTCCATGGAGATACGCAGGCTCTCTTCGTTCATATAAGCGACGGTGAGCACCTTTTTGCTTTCCGTGTCCACGACGACAGCGGGAATCAGGCCCTTCTCATCAAACTTGAGGGTAGAAATATTGATCATAGGTTACCTCCTTGGAGATTGCATCCCCAAACCCCTGCCCAAGGGATATCATCCCTCAGACTCCCTGTTACGCTTCGCGCCGGTTTTAAGAATGGGTTTCTTAAATACGACGAACGGTGATGCCATTTTGATAGAGTTCTTCCTTGAGATCGCGGATTTTGACCTCACCAAAGTGGAAGATCGACGCCGCAAGGCCCGCATCCACTTTGGGCAGGGTCTTGAACAGCGTTACAAAATCCGCCACGCCGCCCGCGCCGCCGGAAGCAATGATCGGGATGTCGACGATCTCGCTCACGTCGCGCAGCATCTCCAGATCAAAACCCTGCTTCACACCGTCGGTATCGATCGAGTTGAGCACAAGCTCACCCGCGCCCATATCCGCGCCGCGCTTAATCCAATCAAGAGCGTCCATACCGGTATCCTCACGGCCGCCCTTGGCAAACACATGATAACTGCCGTCCACGCGCTTCACATCTGCAGAGAGCACCACGCACTGATCGCCGTAGCGCTTGGCTGCTTCTTCGATGAGCCCTGGATTTCTGATTGCACCGGAATTGACGCTTACCTTATCCGCGCCTGCGGCGAGCACGCGCTCAAAGTCATCCAGCGTATTAATGCCGCCGCCCACGGTCAGGGGAATGAAGATGGTCGAAGCGACACGCTTGAGGATATCGGTAAAGAGCTTTCTGCCCTCGCTGGACGCCGTGATATCGTAAAACACAAGCTCGTCCGCGCCGTTCTCGCTGTAATATCTTCCCAGCTCGACAGGATCGTTCACGTCGCTCAGGCCCATAAAATTCACGCCCTTGACCACGCGTCCGTTCCTCACATCCAGACAGGGAATGATGCGTTTTGTGATCATGCTGTCACCTCAATGGCCTTCCTCAGGTCGATTGCGCCGGTGTAATATGCCTTGCCGATGATCGCGCCATACACATTCAAATCGCGCAGCGCAATCACATCCTCCATGCTCGATACGCCGCCGGAAGCGATAAAATTCATCCGGTAGCGCCTGCTCAGATCGGCGTAGAGCTGCCGGTTCGTTCCTCGCATCGCGCCGTCGCGGCTGATATCGGTACAGATCACGGTGCTTACGCCCGTATCCTGCAGCCGCTGACACAGGGCGTCGCAGGTCAGACTGCTCGCTTCCTGCCAGCCCCGGATCGCTGCGTAGCCATCCTTCACATCCACACTCACTGCGATCCTCTCGCCGAAGCGGGATACCAACTTTTCAAGCAGCGCCGGATCGGTCACCGCCGCCGTACCCAGAATCACCCTGCTCACGCCTGCTTCCAGATAGCGCGCAGCCACAGCCTCACTGCGGATACCGCCGCCAACCTCGGCAAACAGGCCGCAGGCAGCGATCTTTGATATCAGCGTAAGATTGGGCGTCGTGCCATCCCGGGCGCCTTCCAAGTCGACGATATGGATATTCTTTGCGCCGCAGGCGATAAAATCCTGTGCAATCAGAACCGGATTGTCCGAATACACCGTCATGTTGGCATAATCGCCATGGAGCAATCGTACCGCTTTGCCATCATACAGATCAATCGCCGGAAACAGTTCCATCTCTTACACCTCACAAAACGCTTTCAGAATATTCAGGCCCACCGTGCCGCTCTTCTCCGGATGGAACTGGCAGCCCATCACGTTCTCTTTCGCGACGGCAGCCGTAACATCTATGCCATATTCGGCGGTGGACAGCGTGTATGCTTCGCAGCCCGCCGCATAATAGCTATGCACAAAGTATACGCAGTCTCCCGGCTTGGTATATTTCATCAGCGGATGTTCCGGCTGCTTCATATCCAGCGCATTCCAGCCGATATGCGGTACCTTGAGCCCCTCGCTCAGCCTGCCTGCCATGGGCACCACTTCGCCTGGAATCAGGCCGAGCCCCACATGCTCGCCATATTCATAGCTTTTCTCAAAGAGCATCTGCATACCCAGACAGATGCCCATAACCGGCTTGCCCTTTGCCGCCTCTTCAAGCAGTACGTTGTCCAGTCCGCTTTCTGCCAGCTTCTTTCTCGCATCGCCGAATGCGCCGACGCCCGGCAGGATGATCCTCTCCGCAGCGCGGATCGTATCTGCATCACCCGTAACGACGGCCTGCGCGCCGATCATGGAAAGCGAGCTTTTAAGCGAAAAGAGATTGCCCACGCCGTAATCGATAATCGCAATCATACCAGCACCCCTTTGGTCGATGGGATTTCGCCGCCGAGCGCCTCGTCAATGGACACAGCCTCGCGCAGCGCGCGGCCAAACGCCTTGAACATGGCCTCCACGATGTGGTGGCTGTTCGTGCCGTCCATCATGCGGATATGCAGCGTCATGCCCGCCGCGCGGGTCAGACCGAGGAAAAACTCCTCTACTAGCTCGGTATCAAACGTGCCGATCTTTTCTGTAGGAATCTGCGTCGTGAAGCGCAGGCAGCTTCGTCCGGAGAGATCCAGCGCGCAAAGCACCAGTGCCTCGTCCATCGGCAGCAGCATGCTGCCATAGCGCTTGATGCCGCGCTTATCGCCGATCGCCTGCGCAATCGCCGCGCCCAGGCAAATGCCGATATCCTCGACGCTGTGATGATCGTCAACCCATGTATCGCCCTTGCACGCAACATCAAGATCCATGCGCGCATGGCGGCTGAACAGCGTCAGCATGTGATCCATAAATCCTACGCCCGTGGCAATCTTCCCTTCGCCCGTGCCGTCGAGGTTCAGCCTCAGCTCAATCTGCGTTTCCGACGTTTTTCGGTTGATCTCTGCCTTGCGCATGCTTACGCCCTCCCGAATATCATTTCAATTGCGCATTCCAGCGCCTGCATCTCCTGCATCGTGCCAATAGAGATGCGCAGATAATCTCGAACCTTGTCCTTATCCCAGTGCCGCACAAGAATACCCCGCTCTTTGAGCTGCACCGCCAGCGCTTTTGCGCTCATCGCCGATGGCTTTGCAAACACGAAATTCGCCAGCGAATCGAGCACCTCAAACCCCTGCTCGCGCAGCATCCGCGTCGTATATTCCCTTGCATCCACGATCCGCTTGCAGTTGGCTATGTAGTAGTCGTTTTCCCTGACTGCAGCTATGCCTGCCGCCTGCGTCATTCTGTTCACGCTGTAGAGATTAATCGCGTTTCGGATCGTCTCGATCTCGGCAATCAGGCTCTCACTGGCAAAGCCATAGCCCAGTCTCGCACCCGCCATCGAGCGGGACTTGGAGAATGTGCGCACGATCAACACATTGGGGCATTCCTGAATCAGCGGCAAACATGTTTCCGCCCCGAAATCGACATACGCCTCATCGACGATAATCACATTCTTTGGATTGCTTTCTGCGATTCTGGCCACCTGCCAAACCGGCAGCGCATAACCTGTCGGAGCGTTGGGATTGGGGAAGACGATCGTCTTTCCAATCCCCAGATAGTCCCTGTAGTCGATCGTAAAATCGTCCTTCAGCGGAATCTTCTCCATCGGAATGCCATGCGCCGCGGCAAACAGATCGTAATACCCATATGTAATGTCCGGCAGAGCAATGGGATGCTCTTGATCGGCAAACGCCAAAAACGCAAAGTACAGCAGCTCGTCCGATCCGTTCGTCGCGATTACTTGCTCCGGTTTCACGCCGTACAGCCCTGCCAGCGCGCTTCTCAGCGCCGCGCAGTCCGGATCGTTGTAATATCCAAGCTTGCTCACCTCGCCCGCAATGGCCTTCGCTACGCCCGGCGACGGCGGATACGGCGATTCATTCGTGTTCAGCCGGACAAACCCTTCCTCCACGTGATCACCGGGCACATAAGCAGGCAGGCTGCGATGCTTTTCAAGCAGAAACATAAGCTTTATCCTTTCTTGGGGTTACGCTCGGGGACGCTGTCCCTGAACCCCTGCAAGGGACGTCGTCCCTTGACCCTTTTTCGCTTCGCGCCGGCTTTAAGCAGCACTTATTTATACCCTCGCTGCGCGTACGCGCAGCGATAAATGGGGTCCGGGGATGAAATCCCCAGGCGGGGTTTGGGGCCCGCGGCCCCAACGTCTTTCCCGTACTTTCCCGTCACTCCATACGGATCAGCGCTGCTCTGGCGTGTGCCTCGAGGCCCTCCGCACGGGCAAAGACGGCGATGTCGTCTGCTACTTTGGCCAGAGATTCGCGGGTGTAATAAGTGTACTGCGTTTTCTTGATGAAATCATCCACGCTCAGCGGGCTGGAGAAGCGCGCCGTGCCGGACGTCGGCAGCGTGTGATTCGGGCCAGCGATGTAGTCGCCCAGCGATTCAGGGCAGAACTTGCCCATGAAGACAGAACCGGCATTGCGCACATAGGGCAGATAGTTTTCCGGATCATCCACGCACAGCTCAAGATGCTCCGGCGCAAGCTCGTTCGCCGCCTCGACGGCACAGAGCAGATCGTCGGTGACGATAATCTGGCTGTTGCCCTCGATGGCTTTGCGGGCAATCGCCTCGCGCGGCAGGAGCGACAGCTGGCGCTCGACTTCATCGGATACCGCTTCAGCCAATGCCATGGAATCCGTCACCAGCACGGCGCAGGCCAGCGCATCGTGCTCCGCCTGCGAGAGCAGGTCCGCCGCGACATACGCTGGATTGCACGTGCCGTCCGCAACGACGAGGATCTCGCTCGGGCCCGCAATCATATCGATATTCACCCGGCCGAAAACCTGCCGCTTCGCTTCCGCGACGTAGGCATTGCCCGGACCGACGATCTTGTCGACCTTGGGCACAGACTGCGTGCCGTAGGCCAGTGCAGCGATTGCCTGCGCGCCGCCGACCTTGAATACCTTCGTCACGCCGGCCATCTTCGCCGCAGCGAGGATCGGCGCTGCAATCTTTCCTTCCCTGTTGGGCGGGGAGACCATCACGATCTCGCTGCATCCGGCGATTTGCGCCGGAATCGCGTTCATAAATACGGTAGACGGATAGCTTGCCGTACCTCCCGGAATATACAGGCCCACCTTTTCAATCGGCGTCACCTTCTGCCCCATATATGTACCGTCCGGATTCTGGATACAGAATCCTTCGCGTTTTTGCGCGCTGTGGAATACGCGGATATTGGCCGCGGCAGTTTCCATAGCCTTTTTGAGGGAAGGCGGGATCGCAGCCATCGCCGCATCAATCTCCGCTTCGCTCACCTGCAGACACGTAAGTTTCGCGCCATCAAACTTCTCCCCGTATGCAATCAGCGCCGCGTCGCCATTCTGGGCAACGTCTGCAAGGATCGCGCGCACGGTATCGCCCACGCCGGAGGTCTCCATGCAGCGCATGAGCATGCTGTCCATTTCACTGTATCGGATAATCTTCACAGATTCATCGTCCTTTCCATCTGCCGGCACAGTGTGCTGAGCCGTTCGCCCTTGAATTTGAAGCTCGCCTTGTTGGCAATCAGTCTGGCGGAAATCGGCACGATCTCCTCCAGCGGCGCCAGTCCGTTTTCAAGAAGCGTCTTGCCTGTCTCTACAATATCCACAATAACGTCGGACAGGCCCACCAACGGCGCCAGCTCGATAGAGCCATTCAGGTGAATAAGCTCAATTTCCCGGCTCAAACCACTATAATACGTCCTGGCAATATTGGGGAACTTCGTCGCCACGCGCAGCGTTCGTGAAGGATCATCCCGGAAATCCTTCGGCCCGGCCACGCACATGCGGCAGCAGCCCATCTTCAGATCCAGCAGCTCATAGACGTCCGGCTTATATTCCAGCAGAATATCCTTGCCCGCGATACCGATATCCGCCGCTCCACGCTCAACATATACCGCAACGTCGGACGGCTTCACCAGAAAATACCGCACGCCGATTTCTTCATTTTCAAATGTCAGCTTGCGATTGTCCTCCTTCATCGCCGGGCAGGGATAACCGGATTTTTCCAGAATTGCATACGCCTTGTCGCCCAGACGGCCCTTGGGAAGCGCCACGTTGATCATCTTATCCATCGCTTATCCTCCCTTAAACCGTCACCGTTGTGCGCGCGCGGATCGCCGTTTCGCCTGCGCGCTGTACGCGTACACTTTCGCCGCCCTGCGCTGTCCTCTGCGCCAGCGCGAGCACCGCGGAAGGATCGGCGCCTTCGCTGTAGGCGATCAGCACATCCACATCGAATTCCACCTTCTCATCCAGAAGCCGGTCGAGCTGATCCAGATACACCGCAAAGCCCATTGCCTGATTCTTCCTGCCCATTCTCTGCATCAGGTAATCATAGCGGCCGCCGGACAGCACGCTCTGCGGCACGCCATTCACAAAGCCGGAGAAGATCAAACCGTTATAATAATTCATATCATTGACGACGGAAAAATCAAGATTCACGCCC
This sequence comes from Clostridia bacterium, assembly GCA_017397695.1. The sequence goes on along the minus strand of JAFQIF010000025.1, from coordinate 10,460 downwards.
GAAATACCGCAGGACTTTGTCATCTCCAGCAGTGCACGCAGATCGCGCAGCGCCTGCATGCAGCCCGCAGGCAGATTCATCTGCTCATACAGCGGCAGCGTCGTCTCAAACGGGCCGTAGACTGTCACCAGGCTGCAAAGGCGATCCTTCGTTTCTTTGCCGACGCCCAACACATCGCACGTTTCCTTGAGTCCGTGGAGATTCTTTTCACTGATGAGCGCCAGTAGCTGCGCACGACGGTTATCATCCAGCGCCGTTTCCTCCAGAATGCCGGAGACGATGCCCAGATCCGCGATATCCAGCGCGTAGCTATCGCTGATCGCCGCAAGGCTGCGCACAGCCAGCATAAGCACCTCACCCATGGCAAAGTTGTCCACCTTGCCGATGACCTCAAGGCCCGTCTGCATGATTTCCTTAAAGCCTTTTGCCCCGCGCGGCACGCGGTACACGCGCTCAGCGTAGCTGACCTTGATGGTCTCCGCGCTGTCGCTGGTGTTCTTGATGATGGACAGCGTCACGTCCGGCTTCATTGCCATGAGTTTGCCGTCCATATCGGAAAAGGCGATCACATTTTCGCTCATCAGAAAGCGCTTGTTTCGCATATACAGGTCGTATTCCTCAAACTGATTGACCTTATAGGGCAGATAGCCATGCTGCTGATACATCTCCCGCAGCGCAATGGAGATTCTCTCGTCCGCTCTGAGATTACGCATCCTTTTCTCCGCCTTCCTTCATCCGCTCAAGAATCAGGCCGTATCCGCCCGAACCATAATTGAGGCACCGCTTCACACGGCCGATCGTCGCAGAGCTTGCGCCCGTCTTCTCGCCCGCCTGCAGATAGGAACTGCCCCGCTCAAGAAGCCTTGCCACCTCCAGCCGCTGCCCAAGATCGCGAATCTCCTTCACCGTGCACAGATCCTCAAAGTACTGATAGCACTCTTCCACGCTCTCAAGCGAAAGAATAGATCTGAACAATTCATCTGTCTGGCGGTCTCTCTGCAAGCTCATTACGTTCACCTCTTCTTTTTATCACAGCAATATAGTAACACGTTAGCGTGCTAAAGTCAATCGTACCGCAAAGAAAACAAAAAAGAAAAATATGTATTTTAGGGTTGACAATCTGCTGGTACGATGCTATAATACTTTCTGTTCCCGGTGCTTTGGCTCAGTTGGTAGAGCACATCGTTCACATCGATGGGGTCACTGGTTCGAGTCCAGTAAGCACCACCACTTCCTCAGCAACGCTGAGGATTTTTTCTGGGGCATTAGCGCAGTTGGTAGCGCGTTTGAATGGCATTCAAAAGGTCAGGGGTTCGACTCCCCTATGCTCCACCAGATTTGAGCACCCCAATGCGGGTGCTCTTTTTTGTTCCCTCATATCATCCTTTGCATATTGGAGGACAAGCATGAAAAAAGTCGCTTTCATCTGTGTTCATAATTCCTGCCGCAGCCAAATTGCCGAAGCGCTGGGCAGGCATCTTGCCGCCGACGCCTTTGAAAGCTATTCCGCCGGTACACAGACCAAGCCGCAGATCAATCAGGATGCAGTACGCCTGATGAAGGAACTCTACGGCATCGACATGGAAGCAACACAGCGCAGCAAGCTTCTGGAAGAAATACCGCCAGTGGATATCGTCATCACCATGGGCTGCAACGTTTCCTGCCCCAATCTGCCCTGCAGCGAACGCGATGACTGGGGCCTCGAAGACCCGACCGGCAAGGACGATGGTGCGTTTGTTTACACCATCCGCGAAATCGAGCGCAGAATCCTTGAACTGAAGCGCCGGGCATAACGGACGCAGCGCTTTTCAGCGGATTAATATAACAAAAACCCATAAACAGGTCTTGCGCGAATTCATTCAAGCGGGTATAATATTGTCCGTACATGGACGGAGAAGGCGACCAGACGCAATCCCCAGAGAGCACGCTCCCGGCTGCAAGGCGTGCGTTTTGCTTTGGAATCGCTCCGGACTCCTGAGTACGCGGAGAACGCATCGCTTCCGCTTAAGATCGATGAAATCCGCCGGGCGCTCCCGATACAGAGCAGGCAAGGACACGGCCATGCCGTGTTGAAGCAAGGTGGTACCGCGAAGTTCAGCTTCGCCCCTGCAAGATGGGGCGGAGCTTTTTTTGCGGGCTGTGCCCGCCCCCATTTCCGAACTATTGAGCAGCATATCGCTGCTCTGTGCTCGCAGCAATACATTCTGCATGATTTCCTATCATATCAAAATGGGAGGACAACACTATGAAGCTTAAGAATCTCGTTTCCAAGCGCTACAAGGAAACTCCTGCCGATTGCGTCATTGCCAGCCAGGCGCTGATGATGCGCGGCGGCTATATCAAGCCGGTGGGCAACGGCATCTACACCCTGTTCCCGGTGACCAAGCGCATCACCTCCAAGATCGAGAAGATCATCCGCGAGGAGATGAACCGCATCGATGGCCAGGAGCTGCTCTTCCCTGTGGCTATGCCGGCAACCATGTGGCAGGAGTCCGGCCGCTACGATTCCATCGGCAGTGAGCTGCTGCGCTTTTCCGACCGCTCCGGCGCAGGTATGGTACTGGGCATGACCCACGAGGAAGCGTCCGTTCATTTCGTGCGCGACGTCGCCGACAGCTATACCCAGTATCCGTTCATGATCTATCAGATCCAGACCAAATTCCGCGATGAGCCGCGCTGCCGCGGCGGTCTGATCCGCGTGCGCGAATTCACCATGAAGGACGCGTACTCCTTCCACACCTCTCAGGAGGATCTGGAGCGCTACTATCAGGTCTGCTACGATGCGTATAACCGCATCTTCTTCCGCGCGGGTGTGGGCGACGTCGTCGCCGTTGCCTCCGACAGCGGCATGATGGGCGGCAAGGTTTCTCACGAGTACATGCTCCTCACCCCGGTGGGCGAGGACACCATCGTCCTGTGCCACAACTGCGACTATCGCGCCAACATGGAAGCTGCACCCTGCATCGTGACCAACGAGGCCGGCGAGACCGCAGAGCTGACCAAGGTCGAGACTCCGAACGTGAAAACCATTGAGGATCTGTGCGCGTTCCTGAAGGTGACGCCGAAGCAGTGCTGCAAGGCTGTCGTCTATCAGGAAAACCTGACCGACAAGTACGTCGTCGCCTTCCTGCGCGGCGATCTGGATATTAACGAGACCAAGCTGCGCAACTTCGTCAAGGCTGAAATCCATCCGGCGGAGATCACCATGGAGAGCGGCATCTGCGCCGGCTTTATCGGCCCGAAGGGCCTGCCCGCCGATGTTCGCGTGGTGTATGACGCATCCCTCAAGGGCGTCAACGCCTTTGTCACTGGCGCGAATGAGACCGATGCGCATTTCACCGGTTTCAACATCGCGCGCGAGATGGGCGAGGTCGAGTATGTCGACGTCGCCAAGGCGTTTGACGGCGGCATCTGCCCGGTCTGCGGCAAGCCGAGCATCTACACCTCCCGCGGCATCGAGGTCGGCAACATCTTCCAGCTGGGTACCAAGTACACCGAGAGCATGGGCATGACCTATGTCGACCAGGACGGCACGCTCAAGCACCCGATCATGGGCTGCTATGGCATCGGCGTAGGCCGTCTGGCCGCCTCCGTGTGCGAAGCACATCGCGATGATTATGGCCCGATCTGGCCGATCTCCATCGCGCCGTGGCAGGTGCATCTGTGCTCCCTGCGCGCGGACAACGAAGAGGTCGCCGCGATGTCCCAGAAGATCTATGACGAGCTGACCGCCAAGGGCGTGGAAGTCATCTGGGACGACCGCAGCGTCTCTGCCGGCGTCATGTTCTCCGATGCGGACCTGTTCGGCGTGCCGGTACGCGTAGTCGTCAGCCCGAAAGGCCTCAAGAACGGCACCATCGAAATCTCTGCCCGCGACAAGTCCATGCAGGAGAAGAAGCCGGTGGACGAGGCTGTCGAGTTTGTGTACAACTACGTTGTCGACGAGCTCGCCAAGCTGAACTGCCGCCTGTAATTGGGGATACGTCAGGGCTTCCGCCCTGAAACCCGCCAAGGGACTTTGCCCCTTGACCCCATGTACGCTTCGCGTTTATAGACCGAAAAACGTATAAATTCCCAGCCTCTCGCTCTCGCGGGAGGCTTTTCTTTTTTCTTGAATCGGATGCGTAAATGCGATACAATGTACGGGATATCACATTTGTCATCATCGATCCACTTTCAGGAGGAATCATGAACTATCGCAAGGACAAATATGGCAACGATCTTTCCATCCTCGGCTTCGGCTGCATGCGCCTGCCGATGAAGCTCGGGCGCATCGACATGGCCGCCGCCGAGGCGCAGATCATGACCGCCATCGAAAATGGCGTCAACTACTTTGATACCGCCTACATCTATCCCGGCAGCGAAGCTGCGCTGGGCGAGATTCTCGAAAGAAACAACGTGCGCGACCGCGTGAACATCGCCACCAAACTGCCGCACTATCTCATCCGCAGCCGCGAAGGGCTGGATAAGCTCTTTGACGAGGAGCTGCGCCGCCTGCGTACGGACCACGTCGACTACTATCTCATGCATATGCTCGCCGACCGCGCGACGTGGGAGCGCCTCAAGGGGCTGGGCATCATCGAATGGCTGGAAGAAAAGAAGAAAAGCGGTGCGATCCGTCAGGTCGGCTTTTCCTACCATGGCAACACGGACGCCTTCTGCGCGCTGCTCGATTGCTACGACTGGGATTTCTGCCTGGTCCAGTATAACTACATGGACGAACATACACAGGCCGGCAGGCGTGGTGTGCAATATGCGAACAGCAAAGGGCTTCCCGTCATGATCATGGAGCCGCTGCGCGGCGGCAAGCTGGTCAATCGTCTGCCGGAAGAAGCAAAGAAACTCTTTGCCGCGCATCATCCGCAGCGCACGCCAGCGCAATGGGCCTTCCGCTGGCTCTGGAACCAGAAAGAGATCACCTGTGTGCTTTCAGGCATGAACTCCATGGAAATGGTCCTGGACAACATCCAGACCGCATCTACGGTCTCCGTGGGCAAAATGACGCAGGAGGACGACGCGATGCTCACGCAGGTCGTCAGGGCCATCAATGCCAGGATGAAGGTCGGCTGTACGGGCTGCGGCTACTGCATGCCCTGCCCGAAGAATGTCGATATTCCCGGCACATTTGCTGCCTACAACCGCCGCTACAGCGAGAACAGATTCTGGTCGTTTGTGGAATACGCCATGTGCACAGCACTGCGCAAAAATCCCACTTCAGCCTCTCAGTGCGTGGGCTGCGGCAAGTGCGAAATGCACTGTCCGCAGGGGATTCATATCCGCGAAGAGCTTAAAAACGCACAGCAAGAGCTGGAAGGACCGCTGTACAAGATTGTGCGCAAGCTTGCCGGCGTCATCAAATTCTGAATATCCAAAGTGCCTGTATCCAGCAGATACAGGTCTTCTGCTTGGCATCGGTCATTTCTCCTGTTTGCCAATTACGCATTCCTGTATTATAATGAATACATCAACGACAGGAGGACTGACTATGCGACTGGGCCTGAGCATGCTGCTGATGTGTCTCCTTTCCTCGCCATGTGCGCGCGGCGAAGCGCATGATACCACCATTCTATCCCGCGGCGTACAGATTCCCGCAACAATCATGCTGCCGCAGGAATGCTGCCCCATCGTTATCTTTGCCCACGGGCACGGCGGCAACAGGTATGAGCGTCAGGGTTTTCCCACAATCGCCGAGGCGCTCGCCCGGCAGGGCATCGGTTCCATCCGTGTTGATTTTGCCGGCTGCGGCGACAGCACGGAGCCCTTCACCGGCAATTGCCTGACAACCATGAAGGAAGACGTCCGCAGCGCCATCCGCGTCGCCAAAGAAGAACTGAGCGCTTCGGCAATCGGCCTTTTCGGCTACAGCATGGGCGGCCGCGTCGTGCTGGAGCTGCTGGCGGAAGGCGAAGAGGTTCAGGCTGTTTCCATGCTCGCCCCTGCCGCCGAAACGACAGCGCTCATCAAAACGATTTTCCATGATTTTGACGCGATGCATGAAACGGCAAAACAGGAGGGCTTCTATCCCTTCACGCAGACCGAACACCTGAGCCCCGCGTGGTTTGAGGATATGCTGCGCTATGATGATCCGGCTGCAGCCGCCGCAAAGGTTTATCACGGCCCGTCTCAGGTGATCTGGGCTCAGGACGACGCCGCCGTGCTGCCGCATGTGTGCGCGCATACAGCCGAGGTTCTCAGCGCGCAGGCGGTCGATGCCAGCGGCAGAAATCATTCCTACGGCTTCGGCGCGGAGGATGACACGCTGCGCAAGCATATTGCCGAATCTGCCGCCGGTTTCTTTGCTGCGCACCTGACGGACAGGGATTGACACCGGCTTTTCCTGCATGCTATCATACCTTCATCAACCAAATACCAGCTGCCACCGGGCAGCGGTGTGCAGCAGGCTTTGCCTGCGGTTTCCATGTGAAATCAAGCACCCGAGACGCATCGTTAGGTCTTTGAAGATGCGTCCCGGGTGCTATTTTAAGGAGTGAAGCACATGACCCTTCCTGTATTCCTGCGCTACATCTCTCAGAATATCCTCGGCATGCTTGGCCTGTCCTGTTACATTCTGGCGGATACCCTGTTTGTCTCTGCTGCGCTGGGGCCCGACGGCCTGGCTGCGCTGAATCTGTCGATTACGGTGTTCAGTATTATCTCCGGCGTAGGCCAGCTATGCGGCGTAGGCGGTGGTACAGATTATGCTCTGCGCAGGGGCAAAGGCCAGGATGCAGCGCATGCGGCTACAACCGCCGTAACCGTCGGTATGCTGTTTGCGCTGCTCTTTGCGATTGCAGGGTTTCTTCTCTCTGCTCCGCTGAGCCGCCTTCTGGGCGCCGACGAAACGACATTCGCCATGACGGAGATCTACGTCCGCACGACGCTGCTCTTCGCGCCGGTATATATCCTCAACGCTATGATGCAGGGCTTTGTACGCAACGACGGTGCGCCGCATCTGGCGATTCTTTCCCTGCTTATCAGCAGCGGTGCAAACATCGTGCTGGACTATGTTTTCATGTTTCCGTTCGCCATGGGCATATTCGGCGCGGTTCTGGCTACGGGATTATCCGCCTGCCTGGCAGCGCCTGTGCTGCTGTCGCATTTCCTGCGCAAGCGCTGCAGCATTCGCTTCGCCCTGCGGCTGCTTCCGCTACGCGATCTTCTCAAGCAGCTTTCCTATGGCGTATCCGCGCTGATCGGCGAACTGGCCAGCGCTGTATCGCTGCTCACATTCAATCTGCTGCTCATGCGCCTCAGCGGTTATATCGGCGTAGCAGCCTACGGTGTGATCGCCAATGCCGCGCTGGTCGCCACGGCAGTCTTTACTGGGCTTGGTCAGGGTATTCAGCCGCTGGCCAGCAAAGCGCACGCCCTGTGCGACCAGACAGGCATACGCAGGCTGCTGTTCTATATCCACGGCACCGTACTTCTGCTGTCCGTGCTGATCTTTTTGCTTGTGTTCCGCTTTTCGCAGCCGATTACGGGCGCATTCAACCATGAGCACAATGCGCAGCTGCAGGAAATCGCTGCGCAAGGTCTTCGGATTTACTTTGCGGGGTATCTGTTTGCAGGCGTCAATATCGCTGGAACGGCATTGCTGAGCGCTGTGGGCCGCACAAGACAGGCTCTGTTTGTTTCTCTGCTGCGCAGCTGTGTGCTGCTGATCCCTGCCGCGATCGCGTTCAGCCACACATTCGGCATAATCGGCGTGTGGCTCGCCTTCGTAGCCACAGAAGCAATATGCTGCCTGCTGTCCTTCTCCTTCATGAAGGCTGATCTCATCTCCGAACAATCTGATATTCGTTCTTGACGTCGGATCCACAGCAAAGTCACTTCGCATAGTTCTCTATAAAGCCCAAGCGGCCAGTGGCCGCCCCCACTCCCGAAGCACCTTTCATTATGATGCTTCTCCGTGCCCGCTGCACGTATTCTACGCATCTTCCTGTTAAGCCCAAGCGGCCAGTGGCCGCCCCCACTCCCGAAGCACCCTTCATTATGATGCTTCTCCGTGCCCGCTGCACGTATTCTACGCATCTTCCTGTTAAGCCCAAGCGGCCAGTGGCCGCCCCCACTCCCGAAGCACCTTTCATTATGATGCTTCTCCGTGCCCGCTGCACGTATTTTACATCCCTGACTATAAAGCAAAAAAGGAGGCAGAAATTCCTTCTGCCTCCTGATTCTATTTGGGGATACGTCGGAAATCAGACCACACCCTGCGCCAGCATCGCATCGGCGACCTTGAGGAAGCCTGCGATATTCGCACCGGCAACATAGTTGCCCGCCATGCCGTATTCCTTCGCCGCATCGTCCACGCTGTGGAAGATGTTCACCATAATGCCCTTCAGCTTCTCATCCACCTCGTCAAAGGACCAGTGCAGGCGCATGGAGTTCTGGCTCATTTCCAGTGCGCTGGTCGCCACACCGCCGGCGTTAGCCGCCTTGCCCGGGGCAAAGAGCACGCCGTTGGCCATGAGGTATTCCGTCGCTTCCATGGTGGTGGGCATGTTCGCGCCCTCGGCCACGGCGATGCAGCCGTTCGCCACCAGCGCCTTCGCGTCGTCGATGAGCAGCTCGTTCTGCGTCGCGCACGGCAGCGCCACGTCGCACTTGGCCGTGAACACGCCGCGGCCAGCATGATACTCGCAATTCGGGCGGGCAGCCGCATACTCGGTCAGACGAGCACGCTTGACTTCCTTGACTTCCTTGAGTAGCGCCACGTCGATGCCGTCCGCATCGTAGACCCAGCCGGTGGAATCAGACGCAGTCACGACCTTCGCGCCCAGCTGCTGCGCCTTCTCGATGGCGTAGATGGCCACGTTGCCCGCGCCGGAGACAACGACGGTCTTGCCCGCCAGCTCCATGCCGTTGCACCTGAGCATTTCCTCGGTCAGGTAGAGAAGGCCATAGCCGGTAGCCTGCTTGCGCGCAAGGCTGCCGCCATAGGAAAGGCCCTTGCCGGTGAGCACACCCTCGTACAGGCCGGTCAGGCGCTTGTACTGTCCATACATATAGCCGATCTCACGCGCGCCGGTGCCGATATCGCCAGCCGGTACATCGGTATCCGCGCCGATATACTTATGCAGCTCGGTCATGAAGCTCTGGCAGAAGGCCATCACTTCGCGATCGCTCTTGCCCTTGGGATCAAAGTCGGAGCCGCCCTTGCCGCCGCCGATGGGCAGGCCGGTCAGGGAGTTCTTGAAGATCTGCTCAAAGCCCAAGAACTTGATGATACCCAGATTGACGCTCGGATGCAGGCGAATACCGCCCTTGTACGGGCCGATAGCGCTGTTGAACTGCACGCGGAATGCGTTGTTCACCTGAACCTGTCCCTTGTCATCCACCCACGGCACGCGGAAGAGCAGCTGGCGCTCGGGCATGGTAATGCGCTCGAGCAACGCCTCACGGCGATACTTTTCCTCATTGCGGTCGATCACAGCGCGCAGAGAATCGAGCACCTCGCGCACAGCCTGATGAAATTCCGGCTGGCTGGGATTTTCACGGACAACACGGTCATAGACCTCATCAACGTAAGACATGAAGCAGTCCCCCTTATATATCATGGTGGCAAATCCAATTCTGTGATTTCGTCTTGCTTTGCCCATTATAGGGGATTCTCCTCATTTTTGCAAGTACTTTTTGAAAAGTTTTCTATTTTATTTCAAATTAGTATTATATCTATATATTTTTGCATATTTCAGTCACATTTCAACCGAATTTGCATTCTTTCCATCATTTCGAATGCATTGACAGAATTCACCGCGATGCCGTATACTTGCCACAGAAGAGAAACTCCGGAGGTGTATCATGGCTTATTCCAGTTCTATTTCCGACGCGCTGCGCGACCTGCTTGCCGCATCCGGCATTCAGGCAGCCTTTGAAGAGCGCGGCGACCACGGCATATTCACCATCCGCATGAAGCTGCGCTGCCGCATGCAAAGCGCGCAGATGATCGTGCTCGTGCGCGAGGACAATTTCTCCACGATCACCACGCTGCCCCTGACCGCCGACGTGGATCACCGGCTGGCGGTTGCAGAATACCTGACGCGCGTCAACTGGGGCATGCGCAACGGCAATTTCGAGCTGAACATGGAAGACGGCGAGATTCGCTTCAAGAGTTATGTGCATGTGGGCGCGGGCCAGCTCGACGCCAGCGCAGCAAAACTGGGTGTCATGCTGCCCTTCCTGATGATCGACCGCTACGGCGACGGGCTGCTCGAGGTGCTCTTCGGTTTCAGAACGCCGAGGGAAGCTTTTGAAGCCATACAGGCATAAAATTGGCCTTCCGATTGGAAGGCTTTTTTGCGCAATAGGGATATTTAGTTCATTAAGGAATCTTAAAACCGCCGCGAAGCGAAGAAGGGGTCTGGGGACAATGTCCCCAGGCAGGTTTGGGCGGCAGCCCAACGTTTCCATGCGCGAAGCGCCAGATAAGCAAGAATCAAACAGGAGCCGAAGGCGACGCT
>JAFQIF010000024.1 GCA_017397695.1 Clostridia bacterium | reverse complement strand
TGCGCAAGAGAAGCCTCCTGAAACAGCTTGCCGTTTATTGTCCGGAAGCCCTGCGCATTCAGCTTGTCGCAGATGGTGCGCAGGGAGTCGCCCTCAAGAAAGAGTGCAAACATCCTTCGGACGATCTCCGCCTCCTCGGGGATGACGATGTATTTCTTCAATTCGTTGTCATACCGGTAGCCGAGGATGTGCTTGTTGGCCACGCCGATTGTGCCGTTCTGAAAACGCTTGCGGATGCCCCACTTGCAGTTTTCGGAAATGGACCGGCTCTCCTCCTGCGCAAAGGATGCAAACAGCGTGATCATCAGTTCACCGCTTTCGTCCAGCGTGTTGATGCCTTCCTTCTCGAAGCGCACCTCGACGCCTATGGAGCGCAGTCGGCGAACCGTCTGAAGCGTGTCGACTGTGTTGCGGGCAAAGCGTGACAGGCTTTTGGTCAGGATGATGTCGATATGTCCGGCCTCGCACTCGGCGAGCATTTTCTGGAACTGATCGCGGGTGGCAGACTGTGTGCCGCTGATGCCTCTGTCGGCAAACACGCCGGCGTACTCCCAGCCCGGTGTTTTCTGGATGAGATTGCTGTAATAGCTGATCTGTTCATCCAGCGAATGAAGCAGTCGCTCCGTCGGTACGGAGACGCGGGCGTAGGCGGCTACACGCTTTCGGGCTACGACCGGCACCTGCTTCTGTTCTATTTTTCGTATGACTTTCACCATTGGGCAGTCCCTCCTTTCAGTGACATTACTCACTCTAAAGAGGAAGAAAGTCAAGCTGACGACGGCGCATTTATTCAAATATTATCGAGATTTTCGGCTGGTATCGCTCAGCCAGAAGCTGCCTTGCCTGTGCGTACTCCGCTTCCGTCAGAAGGCCCCTTCCGAGCATCACGCGGAGCAGATTCAGGCAGGCCAGATACCGCCTTTCCAGCATCAGCGTTTCATGCGTCATGGGCTGTCAGCCTCCGGTTTCGGGCAGAGGCGGCACACGAGCGTGAGCAGAAACGTCGCTGCGACACACTGTACCTTGAAAACTGTATACCGCAATATTCGCACACAAAATGATGCTCAGTCTTGTGACGCAGTTCTCCCCGGTGAGACGCCCACCATGCCTGTCTGCATGTATCCGAGCAAAACCTGCGTCTCTTCCGACCTGCCTGCTGCAGTACCGGGCTGCCGCATTGTTCACATGCGCCGGCCTCGCTCTGCGGCGGGCAGGCGGTCACCAAATCAGAGTGTGTCTCCGGCGCACTGTCTGCACCGAGCCCGTGCCTCTGACAGTAGGACTTTACGCTGTTTATGGAAATGTCCAGCGCCTCTGCAATCCGGGCATAGCTCATCCCTGCAGCGCGCATTTTTCCGATCTGCTTCTTTTCTTCATATGTCATCGTTCTTTCCTCCGTACAGAGATGGAGCAAAGCCCCTCATATCCTTTGGTAAGATGAGGCCCCGTTTGAACGAAAAACGCAGAAAAAAGATAACTTGACTTTCTCTGGCTTTAGAGTGAGTAATCCGTACGGAGGTGAAAGCCGTGAGCAAGAAGGATATCGGAAAAATCCTGCGCAAGGCGCGGGAAATGCAGGGTATGTCTCAGATGCAGGTTGCAACGCTTGCGGGCATCAACCTGGGCCAGTACCAGCGCCTTGAATACGGCATCCGCGACTTTGAACTGTGCAGCATGAAGGTCGGCATATCCATCTGCTATGTGCTCAACCTTGATCCCTTTCTCCTTGTTCTGCAAAAAACTGAATGGTAAGGATGAGATGCTTTCGGTGTCGCATCTTTATTTTTCAAGGACATCCGAACGGAGGTTGATATAGTTTGATAACTATGGCTTAATGTCACATAACCCGCATGGAGTCTTTTCTGCGGGCAGAAAGGAGGAAGGAAAAATGAACAGAGCACACCCTGCCGTACGTTTCCGTATCCCCTCCCCGGAGGTGACGCAATCGTATGGTTGATACCCGACCGAGAGCCTACGAGAAGGCCAGAAAGCGTGCTGCAGAGCTGAAAGCCCAGCGCGACGCCCTGCAGGAGAACAACCCGGTTCAGGCCGGGAAGCCGCCGGGCGCGGGCTTTGAGTCCGAACGCCAGCGCGCCAAGACAGCCCTTCGTGACGAGCTCGATACCTTTGACGGCACGGGCGTACACAAGATCGTTGCCAATGCAGACCGGCAGCAGGAGGAACGCATTCTCAACGTTGCCGCATACTGCCGCGTTTCCACGGATGACATCGAGCAGACCATTTCCATTGAGATGCAGAAGAAAAACTACCGGGAAATGATCCGCAGCAACCCAAAATGGAAGTTCTGCGGCCTGTATGTCGACGATGGATTCAGCGGGACAGAGACATTGCATCGTCCCGGCTTTCAGCGGATGATGAAGGACGCACTGGCGGGAAAGATCGACATGATCATCACCAAATCCGTCAGCCGCTTTGCGAGAAACCTGATCGACTGCATCAGCTGGGTGCGCAGGCTGAAGGAGCAGGACCCGCCGATCCCGGTACTGTTCGAGCAGGAAAACCTCAACACGCTGGATTCCACCAGCAATATCATTCTTTTCGTTCTGGCAATGGTCGCCGAGGAGGAATCGCACATGAAGAGCGAGGCCATGCTGCTCTCCCTCGAATGGCGGTTCAGTCGGGGACGATTCATGACGCCGAAGCTGCTGGGCTATGACAAGATCGATGTGATTGAAAACGGAATCCACCGCAAGAAACTGGTGATCAATGAGGAGCAGGCGCAGACGGTCCGGCTCATGTACTACATGCTGCTCAACGGCAGCAGCACACAGGAGATCGCCGAAACCCTGACCGAGCTGGAGCGTGAAACCGGCGGACGCAGGCGTGACGGAACACCCAACACAAAATGGACGGCAACCGGCATCGCAACGGTGATGCGCAATGAGCGCTACTGCGGCGATGTCCTTGCCCGCAAGACATGGACGCCCGACTTCCACGACCACAAGTCCGTGAAGAACCGCAACAAGAAGAACAAGTACTACCAGCCGGCGCATCATGACGCCATCATCACGCGGGCACAGTGGAATGCCGCCCAGCGGATTCTGAACAGCCACCGCTACAGGCACACCGGCACCTACATTCCCATGCGCGTCATTGACATCGGCGCATTGCGCGGCTTCATCTCCGTCAACCGCTCCTGGGCGGGTCATGAGGAGGATGAATACTACCGCGTCAGCCGCATCGCCATGGGCATGGAAGAGGGCGAGCTTCGTGCAGACCTTGAAAACGAGCATCTTCCCGATGCAGGGAAACGCCTCGTGGGCATGACTGACGACAACGGCATCCAGCGCATTTCCCGTGAACTGAGCGACATGGAAAAACGCGTCAAGGCCCAGCTTGAGGGCAAGACCATGGAAGAGTACGAGCAGGAAAACGCCCCACCCGTCAAAAAGGGCTTTCAGGTGGTCGGAGCAGGCATGTTCAGCCAGGCATTTGAGCCGGTGGTGCGCATCAGCAGCAGGTTCATTTCCTTCAATGCGAAATGCATCAGCAAGCTCAACACCATGTTTGAGGATGACGAAGGCCCCATGCTCAGGCGCTGCCAGTATGTAGAGCTTCTCTTCAACCCGGTTGAACGCATGCTTGCTGTCAGGCCATGTTCCCCGGAGCATCCCAATGCACTGCGCTGGGCAAACGACAGCGGCAACTCCGTACAGCTTGGCGCAAAGGCCTTCTGCACGCAGCTTTTTGACATGTTGAACTGGGATGAAAGCTATACCTTCCGGGTACCCGCCATGCTCCGTGCCAGGGGCGACGAAAAGGTGCTGTTCTTCGATCTGGACAACTACATCGGACATGAGTCCACCGTGAAGGCAGAAGCGCCCGCAGAGGTACAGCCGGAGATCATCGAGGTTGAGGAAGAGGAAGACATGCAGGGCTTCTTCTACGCCGCTGACGAGGACGAGGGCATTGAGATCACCGAGGATACCGAGGAGATTGAGCGCAGGGTGCGTGAACGTATTGAACGTGAAAAGCGTACCTACGGCACGCCCGCCTTTGAGCACAACAGCAGCACAAGGCTTCCCATGATCGACGATGACGGCGAATGGGACATCATGGCCGAGGCTGTGGTGCTCGACAGTGACCACACGGTAGACGCCTATACCATTGAAAAGCTGCAGGATGACATGATGGAGGCGCTATTCGCACCTGCCACCGAGCCGGACGAGGACGGTG
>JAFQIF010000023.1 GCA_017397695.1 Clostridia bacterium | reverse complement strand
CTGAAGGGACAGTACAGCGGAAACGGCTGCTTTGCCAGCAGGATTGTATGCGGCGATTGCGGTCACTTCTATGGCAGCAAGGTCTGGCACAGCAATGATCCATATCGAAAGGTGATCTGGCGCTGTAATCACAAATACAACGGACAGCAAAAATGCACATCGCCGCATGTTTCGCAGGAAACATTGGAATGTGCATTTGAAGAGGTTATGCGCAGGATGATTGCTCAGCGCGAGCATGTGATCGCAGCCTGCAGGCTGGCAGTGAAGGAAGTGCTGGATGCAGATGATCTGAATCGGGAACGAGAGGCGCTGGAGGAAAAGCTGCTTCTGCTCAATGAGCGTATTCGTCGGCTGGTGAATGATAATGCGCGGACGGAGCTTGATCAGGAGGAGTATCGCCGGGAATACGATACGCTGAGTGCACAGTACAAACAGGCGACGGACAGAATCGGGGAGATCGATGAAGAACTGAGCAGTCGGGAATCGAGGAAGAAGCGGATTGAACTGTTCCTGCGGATGTTTGAGAAACAGGAGGCAGATGTGGCGTTTGATCCTGGGACGTTTGTGGCGATGGTAGAACAGGTGGTTATACGACAGAGGATAGAAGGAAAAAGTATAGAGTTAGCATTTGAATTGAGAAGTGGACAGGTTTACAGAATTAAGTTGTAAATCGATGGAGCAATACGTATTGACAATACGTATTATTGGTGATATAATGGATACATCGGAGGTGATGTCCGTGCCGCTCACGGCAAAGGAAGCTATCCGACGTTTACGGCGAGAAGGTTGGCGTGAAGTCCGACAAGATGGTTCACATAAACAGTTTATGAAAGACGGTGTGCGACTGACTGTTCCTGACCATCCGGGGGACCTGAAGCCGGGCGTTGAAAAAGATATACGTCGAAAGGCAGGGTGGTAAGCAGCATAAGCTGCTTACCTACCTAATATCTTTTTCTCCGATACTAGAAAGGAGTGTGCAGGATGGATAAAAAAGCAAGATATACGTTTGCAGCTGCCTTCACTCAAGAAGAATCCGGTGGTTATAGTGTTCGTTTTCCTCAATTAGATGGATGCTTTACTCAGGGGGATTCGCTTGATGAGGCTATGAGCAATGCCAAAGAGGCATTATCCTTGCATCTCTTTGGTATGGAGGAGGACGGTGAGAGGATTCCGGAAGCGGATCTCTTGCCCGAGGTTGACCACGACGAGAAAGTGGTACTGATTCAAGTGTGGATGACTCCATTCCGTGAACAAATGAGAAATCAATCTGTAAAGAAAACTTTGACTATTCCTGCATGGCTTAATGCTGCAGCCGAAGAAGCCAATGTTAATTTCTCACAGGTGCTTCAAAATGCATTGAGAGATGTTCTGGCAGAAAGAGCATGATTTTAAGTTGAGTTTCTGAATGGACGAAAATGCTGAATCTAAGAGAGCGTTTCATTCTGGCAGGTTAAAGCCGGGTTGAAACGCTTTCTATTTTGATATGCATATTGCATAAGTGAGCAAAGTAAGGGCTATTTATGGACACTAACCCGGGTGATCGCTATAATGATCGTATGTAAACCAGAGAGAAGGATCGCAATGTTAGACACAGGAAGACTAAATATAGGCACGTATTATCTTTCGCCGCAGGCTAGTACCCCAGAGCATGTGCGTGATCTGGCGCAGTGTGGTATCGATGTGGTGATGAACATGCGCAACAACCGTGCTGCGCTTGATCTGCTTGCTCAGAACGGGGTTGGTGCCATTGTCAGTGGGATTGTACCGGGATGGTTTGGCGGCGATGGCAGCAATGCGGGCACGATGAACGAAAAGAACCCGCTCGGCAAATACGAGCAGGCAGCGGACGCGTTTGAGGATCACCCGGCGATCATTGGTATCGACGCGGGCGACGAACCGTCCTCGCTTGACTTCCCTCACTACGGCAAGGCGATCGACACCATCCATCATCGCTTTCCTGGTAAGCTTGCGTATCTGAATATCTATCCCAGCTATGCGGTCAAGGGCAGCAACACGCCGCAGGAAATCGCCGCGCAGCTCGGCACAAGCAGCTATCGGGAGTACATCGACCGCTATGTCCGCAGCGTCAACACGCCGTACATCTGCTTCGATTATTACCTGTATTCCGCCGACCTGCCCGGCTTGTACGAGAGTCTGACGGTCGTATCGGACGCATGCCGCAAGACGGGCAGAGAGATGTGGATGGTGCTGCAGGTAAACTCCAATCAGCCGGAGGTGTTCATTTCTGAGGAACAGCTCCGCTTCCAGGCGGGCTGCGCGCTGGCCTTCGGCGCGCAGCCGATCATCTGGGCCTGTTATTGTGCGGGCTGGTGGCACAATCATGTGCTGGACCGACAGGGCAACAAGACAGAGCAGTATGAGAAGCTCAAAGCTGTCAATGCCGGACTGCACCGTCTGGGTGAAACCTATATGCAGTACCGCCATGCGCAGACGTACTTTGTCGGCGGCTTCTCCTCCGAAGAGCTGAGCAAAACCGGCAAGGCGGCGACAGTCCGTCTGGATACCGCCTGCATCCGCGGCCTGCACGCCGGCGGCACTAAACTGCTTATCGGGCAGATGCAAACTCACTAAGCAGAAATGCCTGGTGAGTTCTTTTTTGCATGGACAGTATTCATTGGAAGCGCATATGCATATCGCAAGCGCCGGCATCTTGGCGTGGATATTCTGATCAATCGTCTTCCTTACCGT
>JAFQIF010000022.1 GCA_017397695.1 Clostridia bacterium | reverse complement strand
TTCAACACCATCGTGCTCATGCTTGCCCGTATCGTCTGTGCGACGGTGACCTCCTCCATGGCAGGCTTTGCGTTTGCCAAGCTGGAGTTCCCCTTCAAGAAGCTGTTCTTCTTCATCGTTCTGACCCAGCTGATGCTCCCGTCCCAGGTCTTCATCATCCCGCAGTACGGCATGCTCTCCGCGATGAATCAGCTGAACACCATCTTCGCGCTGATCTTCCCGGGCCTTGTCAGTGCATTCGGCACGTTCTTCCTGCGCCAGTTCTACATGGGTCTGCCCAATGACCTGAGCGAAGCGGCGAAGCTGGATGGCTGCAACGTCTTCCAGACCTTCTTCCTGATCCTCATGCCGCTGACCAAGACCGCGATGATGGCGCTGGCCGTGTTCACCGCGCTGTTCGCTTACAGCGACATGATGTGGCCGCTCATCGTCAACATGAACATCGAGAAGATGACGCTGTCCGCGGGCATCAGCTCGCTGCAGGGCCAGCACTCCACCAACTATCCGGTCATGATGGCTGGCTCCGCGCTGGCGATGATCCCGATGCTGGTGCTGTATCTGCTTTTCCAGCGCCAGTTCATCGAAGGCATTGCGCTGACTGGTACCAAGGCGTAAGCTTGATTTCCCCAAAGGCGGTGACTCGTTTGCCGCCTTTTCTTTTTAGGGAATTGCGTCAAGAATCGTACAGCGAGCACCGAACGGCAGGCTTTGGCAGGCTGTTCGGAAGGCTGCGGGCACAGCCCGCTTGTTTGACAGAAAGGAGAGTGCTCTATGAAACTGGAGAAAATCCGCTATGCGCTGGGCGACCTCGTCGCGCAGTATCTTGTGGATCGGGACAGCAGCCAAGTGTCCTTGCAGCTGCTGCCTGCGGGCATTGAGGACTGCTATCAGGCGCGGCGCAGCGTGGCCCTGACGCAGGAATACGATCATGCGGGATTCACGGTGCCCGCTTGGGGCGCCGGAAGCCTGTGCCATCTGGCACTGGATGGTTTTCCGCAGAGCACCGGCGCGGGCGGCGGCACGATGAAGCATGGACCTGTCAACGATCTGCTTCGGTTGGTCAGCCATGAAAGCCATCAAGAGGCGGATGTGACGGTCATCGAGACGCGACTGCGTGCCGATGCCGACTTTGAGGTGCTGCATGTGCTGCGCTGGCGCGAGGGAGATCAGGGCGTTGAAATCAAAACCAGCTTCATCAATTGCGCCGGGTGCGACTTTATGCTCAATATGCTCACCAGCTTCTCGCTGGACAACCTGTCTCCGTTCGATCCGGACGTCTCTGCCGATCGTCTGGCGCTGCATCGCTATCGGGGCGGCTGGAGCCTGGAGGGTAAGCATGTCGTGGACAGCGTGGAAAAGCTGAACTTGGACAGGGCCTGGCATCCGGGCTTTGCGGAGAGCGAGCGCTTTGGCTGCGCGGGCGCGTACACGACCAAGCGCTTCTTCCCGATGTCTGCGGTGGAGGATACGAAGGCCGGCGTCGTTTGGGCGGCGCAGCTTCAATGCGTAGGCTCCTGGCAGATGGAGCTTTCCCGCATTCATGACGGCTACAGCTTCTCCGGCGGCATGGCGGACTTTGAGTTCGGCCATTGGAGCAAGATCGTGAGGCCGGGCGAGCGCTTTGATTCGACCACGGCGTATGTGACGGCCTGCCGGGGCGATGCCAGCGCGGCGGCGCAGCGCCTGGTCCGCATGCATCGTTACTGGCGCAAGGATCGTCCGGCGAGCGAAGCAGAGCTGCCGGTGATATTCAACGAATGGTGCACGTCCTGGGGCTTCCCGACGGAGCAGGAGATGCTGAGCCTGGCGGCTTGCCTTGACGGACTGCCGGTCAAGTATCTGGTCATCGATGCGGGCTGGTCGGAGGCGGAGACGCATTTCCTGGGACAGAGCGGAAACGGCGAGTGGAAGCTGGATCCCAAATCCTTCCCGCGCGGCTTGAAGGCGCTTTCCCGCGAGCTGAAGGAAAAGGGCCTGCGCCTGGGCATCTGGTTTGAGTTTGAGGTCACCACCCGCGGCGCGCGCGTATTCGAAAAGGAATACGATCATCTGCATCTTCAGCGCAATGGCCAGGTGATCTATACGGGCCCTGACCGCAGCTTCTGGGATTTCCGCAAGCCCGAGGTGGTGGCGTATCTGCAGGAGAAGGTGATCGACTTCCTGCGCGACAATGAGATTGGCTATCTGAAGGTTGACTACAACGGCGATCCGGGCGTGACGGTCGACGGTGCGGAGAGCGGCGGCGAAGGACTGCGCCAGCAGATGACGGCCGTGCGCGATTTCTTCCTGAGCATGCATGAGCAGCTCCCGGATCTGGTGATCGAGAATTGCTCCAGCGGCGGCCACCGCCTGGATCCGGGCATGATGGACATCACGTCCATGTCCTCCTTCTCCGATGCGCACGAGAGCGACTGCTTCCCGTACATTGCAGCCAACGTGCACGATCTGTTCCTGCCGGAGCAGTCCCAGATCTGGGTGGTTCTGTGGGAGGACATGAGCCGGGAGAAGCTGATCTATCGTCTGACCGGAGGCTTCCTGGGCCGGTTGTGTCTGTCCGGCGGCCTGGACAGGCTATATCCGTGGCAGAGGGAGCTGCTTAAGGAAGCGCTCAGCTTCTACGAGGACATCAAGTACATCCTCAAGGACGGCGTATCGCGCCGCATCCAGGACTGCAGCCATAACATGTACAGGCTCAGCGGCGTGGATGCGCTTGTGCGCGAGGGCGATAACGGCGAGGTGTTGGTTGTAGCGCACAGCTTTGCGCTGGACGGCGCGAAGACGCTGCGCATTCCCCTGCGCGAGGGCCTGACGCTGCGCAGGGCCTTCGGTTCCGGCGCGTCGTACGCGATTACGGATGGATGCCTTGAGCTGACGTTCAGCGAGCCGTTTAACGGCTATGCGTTCCATTTGGTCAATGCCTGATGATCGGCAAGAAAGGAACGGAGACTATGCTTCATGAACTGGAAATCCGCATGCTGCCGGGCGAGGCCTGGTGGGGCGGTTTGGTCAACTGCGGCTATAGGATGCCCCTGACACAGCAGAGCCGCTGCACGGTGGACCCGTTTGGCGGCGAGGATCTGGATCAGGGCGCGCCTGTGTTCCTGTCTTCAAAGGGACGCTGCATTTCAAGCGGCAAGGGGTTTGTACTCTCGGCGGAGGATGGCGTGATCCGCTGCCGCGGAGAGGAAGAAATCCGGCTTGAAGCGCTGGGCAGCGATCTGAGGAGCGCCTATCTGGCGGCAAGCCAAAAGTATTTCCCGTTTTCCGGCGGGTTGCCGGACGAACGCTTTTTCAGCCGGCCGCAGTACAACACGTGGATTGAATTGGGTACCAACCAGACGACGAAAGCGATCCTCACCTATGCGAGGAGCATCCTGGCGGATGGTCTGCCCGCCGGCATTCTGATGATTGACGAGGGCTGGCAGGAGGAATATGGCGTATTTGAGTTCAACCGCAGAAAGATCCCGGATCCCAGGGCGCTGATGGATGGACTGCATGCCATGGGCTTTGCCGTGATGCTCTGGGTGACGCCGGTCATCGCCTGCGCAGGCCCGCGCTTCAGGAAGCTCTGCGCGCGAGAGTATCTGCTCAAGGACGGCAAGAAGCAGATTGCCCTTCGCACGTGGTGGAACGGTTACAGCGCTGTGCTGGATTTGACCAACGACGGCGCCTGTGCCTGGCTGCATGCGCAGCTGCACAGCCTGATGGAGCGCTATGGCGTGAACGGATTCAAGCTCGACGCCGGCGACCGCTACTTCTATCGCGACGACGATGCCACGTGCAGGCCGACGACGGCCAGAGAGCATACGACGCTGTTCAACCGCATCGGAGAGACGTATGCGCTCAATGAGTTCCGCTCGGCATGGAACTTTGGCGGCCGCCCGATCGTGGCGAGGCTGCAGGACAAGAAGCACAACTGGGACACGGACGGATTGAGCACGCTCATTCCGAACACGATTGTGCAGGGGCTGCTGGGCTATGCCTATTGCTGCCCGGATATGGTCGGCGGCGGCGAGATGGGCAGCTTTGAGCGGGGAGAGCCGCTTGACGGAGAGCTGTTTGTCCGCTGGGCGCAGGCCAGCGCCTGCATGGGCATGATGCAGATGTCGATTTCGCCCTGGCGCGTATTGCCCAAAGAACAGGCTGTGCTGGTGTCCGATGCGCTTAAGCTCCACGCCTCTTTGGCGGAGAGAATCTGCGCGCTGGCTGAGCATGCGGCGAAAACCGGCGAACCGATTGTCCGGCATATGGCGTATGTCTTCCCAGATCAGGGATATGAAACTGTCAACGACCAGTTTATGCTGGGCGATACGCTGCTGGTTTGCCCTGTGCTGAAAAAGGGTGCGGCAAAACGCCGTGTGCGTCTGCCCGCAGGAAAATGGGCCAGCTGGCGCGGAGAGGTCTTCGAAGGCCCGGCCGATGTGGAGCTGGATGTAACGCTGGCGGATCTGCCGAGATTTGAGCGCCTGTAAGCCATGAGCAAAGGGGCTGCCGCCATGGCAAAAGCGCATTGCACGTTGGCTGAGACGGGAGGGATCATCTTCATGGGCAGGCAGTATGACATCAGAAGAGCCGTGATTCCGGCAGACAGTCATGATCTGAAGCTGGTGATCCTGCAGCCGAAAGGCGGGAAGCGGCCGCCGGAGAGGACGCCCGGCATCCTGTGGATTCATGGCGGCGGATACGCTGTCGGCATGGCGGACATGGTGTTCATGTCGCGGGCCAGGCGATTGGTGACGGCGTATGGCGCGGTGGTGATTTCGCCGGAATACCGTCTTGCAGGCAAAGCGCCGTATCCTGCCGCGCTGGAGGACTGCTATGCGGCGCTGCGCTATCTGAAGGCGCATGCGGCGGAATTGGGCTGCGCAGAGGATCAGATCATGGTGGGCGGCGAAAGCGCCGGCGGCGGACTGACGGCGGCGCTGCGCATGCTGGCGCGGGACCGCGGCGGGGTGAACATCGCCTTTCAGATGCCGCTGTATCCGATGCTCGATCACCGCGACACGGATTCTTCCCGGGACAATCACGGCATTTCGTGGAACACCAGACGCAACCATGCGGCGTGGAAGCTGTATCTGCGGGAGGTTGAGGGCGAGATTCTGCCCTATGCGTCACCGGCGCGTCAGACGGATTACAGCGGCTTGCCGCCGGCATACACGTTTATTGGGAACAGGGAGCCGTTTTACTGCGAAACGATGACCTATGTGGAGAACCTGCGCAGGGCCGGCGTGCTCGCCTGCGTGGATGTGTATCCCACGGGCTTCCATGCGTTTGACATGCTGCTGCCGATGCGGCGAATCAGCAGGCAGGCGATTGCAGCGTTTGAGCGGAAGTTCCTCTATGCTGCGGAGCATTACCGCGCCGCGCAGAGTGAGGGCGCGCCATCACAGATTCTTTAGACATTTGTCTGGATTTGTCCATTGAAATCATCGGGAGAATCGGCAATAATTCGATGATGAAGATGGAAGGGATGATTCAAATGAAGTATCAGGTATCGTCCTTCAACACCAAGAAGCCCTGGCGATGTCGTTCAAGAAGCTGATGCGCAAAAAGCCGCTCTCCAAGATCACCATCAGCGAAATCATCTCGGACTGCGGCCTCAACCGGAATACGTTTTATACTATTTTCTTACCAAATCGCCCAATAGTATCCAGGTTGTGGTATAATGTAATGGGTGATGAAAGATGGCAAAATCATATGAAATATCAGAAAGCCAGTTGCTGGAAATAGAGACGGCGAGAAAGAAGAACCGAAACAAGAACGTAGAGCGCAGGCTTTACGTTCTTGTCATGCGAGCAGAAGGGAAAAGCCTGGAGGAGATTTCGGAAAAGACAGGATATCATATTTCAACAGCAAGTAAGCTGATAGCACGATATATACGCGATGGAATCAGTGCCATAGCAGAGAACCACTATATACGGGAACCAAGGATACCAGACCGCAGTTTCAGTGCCTGTTGGAAGAGTGCCGGGCGAAAAGGATCGACCGCATTCTCGCAAAATCTGTCAGCAGATTTGCGCGCAATACGGTGACGCTGCTTGAAACCGTGCGGGAACTGAGGGCGCTTGGAGTTGCGGTGTACTTTGAGGAACAGAATATCGATAGCTCGAGCGAGGATGGAGAGCTGATGCTGACCATCCTCGCTTCTTTTGCACAGGCCGAGAGCAAAAGCGTTTCCGACAACTGCAAGTGGCGCATTCGAAAGGATTTTTCTGAGGGAAAGCCGGTCAATCTGTCCCTGATTCATGGGTATCGGCAGGAAAACGGAAAAATCGAGATCGACCCGGAGGAAGCGGCTGTTGTCCGCAGAGTGCTTTCGGAGTATCTGCAGGGGAAGGGAACCCTGCAAATTGCGAATCTCTTGCAGCGGGAGGGGATTCCAAGACGATTCGGAGGCCAATGGACCTCAGCGTCTGTCCGGGAAATGCTGATGAATGAGAAGTATACGGGCGATGCGCTGCTGCAAAAAACCTATTGCGAGAATCATCTGACCAAAAAGAAGATTCGCAACCATGGTGAGCTGACGCAGTACTATGCGGAAAACACGCATCCGGCGATCATTGATCATGAAACCTTCGAGCGGGTACAGCTGGAGCGCGCCGCCAGGTGGGCAAGCGAAAACGTACAGAACCCAACCTACGCGCGTTACATATTCAGCGGAAGGGTGGTATGTGGCAATTGCGGTGCGCATTATAACAGAAGAACCCAAACCAATGGCCGGGGCACACCGCGCAGGATCACATGGCAATGCGTGACGTACAGCACCAAAGGAAAGCGGGCGTGTCCGGCAAAACAGATTCCTGAGAGGACGCTCATGGAGCTGACCTGTGAAGTGCTGGAGACCGGTGAACTGACGGAGGAAGCGCTGAACAGACTGTCAGAGATCCGCATTACGGGTCCCAATCAGGTGAGCTTTCTGTTCCTGGACGGAAGAACGGTGGAAAAGGTCTGGCAGGATCGATCACGGGCAGAGAGCTGGACAGATGAAATGAAGCAGCGTGCAAGCGAGCAGATGAGACTATCCCAAGAATTGTGTAAACCTCCAAGCTGGTGTAGAATAAGAAACATCAGTTTGGAGGTTTATGAGTATGTCGAGAAAAAACCGGACCCCGGAAGAAAACGCACGGCGTGCCAAGATTCGCGAGCTGCTGCAGGAAGCCAACATCAGCAGCATGGCGGATATCCAGAGTCTGTTCAGGGAAACCATCGCAGAATTCATGGAGAACGGACTGGAAGCGGATCTGGATGAAGAACTCGGTTACAGCAAATATGATTTCCGCAACAAGGAAACAGACAACTCCCGGAATGGTCACAGCAGCAAGAAGCTGAAGACCAGCTTCGGAGACGTGGAAGTCAGCACTCCGCGGGATCGGAAGGGAGAGTTTGAGCCGCAGCTGCTCAAGAAGAATCAAACCAGCATCAGTCAGGACATTGAAGAAAAGATTCTGTCCATGTACGCCAAAGGAATGACGACATCGGATATCGAAACTCATATCCGTGACATTTACGGCGTAGAGGTATCGGATACCACCATCAGCAGAATCACGGACAAGATCCTGCCCATCGTCAGGGAATGGCAGCAGAGACCCCTGGAAAGCACCTATGCCGTCGTTTTCATGGACGCCATCCACTATCACGTCCGCAGCGAAGGTCAGATTGTAAAAAAGGCCGTGTATATCGCCATTGGAATTGATCTGGAAGGCCGTAAGGATGATGTCCGCAAAGGAGCCGAATGGATCGAGAACCGCCACGGCGGCGAACGCATCGACAGCTACTACATCGCCAAGGAGGTACAGCTGGAAGAAAATGAATTCTTCGCGCTACACGAAGACCTGCTCGCCGAGCGCGATTGGGTTCGGGAGTTTTCAAATCAAGACCATCCCATGAAGGACGGCGCGGTGCCTGCCATCCGAGTAACCTGCAAGGGTTCACTGACCGTGCTGATCATCGACCCGCAGGGTTTCAAATACCCCAGATACGTTGGTCTGGAATACGAAGAATTGTTTAGAGCAGTGCTTCCGGCCTTTTCTTTATTTATGGAAGATTAAGAGGAAATGATACTTAAAGCGTTGAACTGAAAAGAAATATTTCATATCCGTAGAATGGAGGTATCGTGTGATCTATGTTATGAGTGATATTCACGGCGAGTATGACAAATACCTCCATATACTTGAGAAAATAGCTTTTTCAGGTGATGATTCTTTATTTGTTCTA
>JAFQIF010000229.1 GCA_017397695.1 Clostridia bacterium | reverse complement strand
ACCAAGAACGTGTAATATCATAGACGGAAGTCGGGCGCATTGCGTCCGACTTCCGCTCCATACCCCGCTTTACCGGCATTGATTCGATAGAACGGAGTGTACGATAAGATGATGCTGTTCAGCAAGAACAACAGCAGCAAGGTTCACGCCCTGATCATGGAACAGCTCAAGGACGTGGAAGGCTGCCTGATTGGCTTTGAAAACTTTATGCATGCTGCGCTCCAGCTGGAAACTACGGATGAAATGCTCCGTGCGCTTTCCTCCAGTGTGCATCAGATGGAAAATGCGGCGGATCGTTCGCTGCGCCGCATGATTGACTCACTGGGCGGCGCGTTTCTTCCGTCCAGCCGTGAGGAATTGATCTCCATCGCGACGAGCTGTGATAAAATTGCCAATAAGTGCGAGCATACCGCACTGATGATGTGCTATCAGCGATTCCGCTTTCCGCAGGCTTATGCGCAGCAGCTTCAGGATATGCTGCGCGTGATCAGAGAGGAATATGATCTGCTCAGGGAAAGCATCAGCATGCTCTTTTCCAGGTTCGGCGATCTGCTGGAGGATCATTCCATCCTCGATCGGATTCGTGAGGAGGAATCGAAGGCTGATGTGATTGAGGATCGGCTTCATGAACAGATATTTGCCATGGATATTGATCTTGCACACCAGATGCAGATGAGCCGTTTTGTGGAGGACATCGGTGATATCGCCGATATGATCGAGAATCTTGCCGATCAGATCCAGATCATGCTCATCACCAGAAAGGCATAATACGATGATTTATTTGCTGCTTTTTGCGGGACTCTTTATGGGTTGGTCGCTGGGCACAAATGATGCGGCCAATGCCTTTGGCACGGCGGTAGCGACGCGCGTAATCAAATACCGCACGGCTGTTTTAATCATCGCTGTTCTTGTCGTCACCGGCGCGTTTACAGGCGGTGAGCATAACATCGGGAAGGTGGCCGAATTGGCCATCAGCAACAAGGTGACTGCTGCGGCAGAAGAAGTATATGAGGCAATTGAGGCGGGGGAAGAAGAAAGAATTCGTTTCCATTCCGCGCTCAAGGCTGCCATCATCTTCGCCTGTGCAGGCCTGACTGTATTTTTCATGAGCTGGCTTCAGTTTCCTGTGTCGGCTAATCAATCAATTACGGGAGCAATCATCGGCTGGGGTTTGTTCCATGCAAACTATGCAGACCCGGAAGTTCTGGCGGTCAATCTGCCGCAGATCGGCAAATTTGCCGCAACCTGGGTGCTCAATCCCGTGGGCGCAGGCCTGATCTCATTTGCGCTTGTGTGGACGGTTAACAAATCCCTCAGGCAGAAGCTGAATTCGCTCAATGGCTATGATATGTTCATCAAAGCAGGCTACCTGCTTTCCGGTGCGTTTGCTTCATATTCGATCGGCCTGAATTCCTCTGCCAACGTGACTGCGCTGTATTATGATGCGACATTTGCCCAGACGGGCGTTGCAGCCAATCTGCTGACCAATGCGCAACTGACGGCGACCATAGGCGGCATTGCCATTGCAGTGGGAGTGCTCACGTATTCCAAGAAGGTCATGATGACGGTTGGCAGCAATATTGCTTCCATCAGCCAGCTCGACGGCTTCCTGGTCATCATCGGCATGGCGCTGACGGTTGTCATTATGGGCAGCTGGATGGGCATTCCGGTATCTACCTCGCAGGCGGTTGTGGGCGCGGTAATCGGAGCCGGACTGGTAAAGGGCGTGGATAATATCCATTTCAGCATCCTCAAGCGCATTGCGCTGGCCTGGGTAAGCTCTCCGACGGTAGCAGGCCTGATGACGTATCTCGTCGCGGCAGCGACACAGGGTTATTTTGCATGAGCATACGAAAGGGTATAAACATATGAATGAAAAGAATCCTCCGGTTGTGTATGTGGATGGCATGACCGATGAACAGATCCGCGAGCGCCTTTCCAATATCCGCTGCTTCCTGCTGGATATGGACGGTACGTTCTATCTGGGCGATAACCTGATCGAAGGCTCGCTGGATTTTCTCGCTGCGCTCAAGCGCACCGGACGTACGGCGCGCTTCCTGACGAACAATTCCAGCAAGTCTGCTTCTGTGTATAAGAAGAAGCTGGAGCGCATGGGCGTGGAGGAGGAGTATCGCGATGTGATGTCCTCCGGTCATGCGACTGCACATTACTGCCTCGAGCATTTCCCGGGAAAGAAGTGCTACCTGCTGGGCAATCCGATGCTGCGTGAAGAGATGATCTCTATGGGCCTGGAGCTGACTGAGGACGATGCGGATTACGTGATCGTGGCGTTTGATACGACGCTGGACTACGCGAAGATGTGCAAGGTCTGCGATTATATCCGCTATGGCAAGCCGTACATCGCGACCCATCCGGACTTCAACTGCCCGACGGAGACCGGCTTTATTCCGGATATGGGCGCGATCATGGCGTTTATCGAGGCGAGCACGGGCCGTAAGGCAGACGTGATCCTGGGAAAGCCGTATGTGGGCATCGTCGATGAGGCGCTGATGCGCACGGGTTTCAAGCTTGATGAGATGGCGATGGTTGGCGACCGCCTGTATACCGATGTGGCGACGGGCGTGAATCATGGCATGACGGGTATTCTTGTGCTCTCCGGCGAGGCAGACATGGATACTGTGGCCAATTCCGATGTAAAGCCGCACCTGATCTTCGGTAAGCTTGCGGATATGATTCCGTATCTCTAAGACGTAAAACCGCGCGAAGCGAAGAAGGGGGCTGGGCGGCAATCCTGACGTAGCCGAAGCGCAAAAGCTTTAAACTGCGCGAAGCGAAGAAGGGCTCTGGGGATGAAATCCCCAGGCAGGTCTGGGCGGTAGCCCAGCGTTCTCCTGATCGCGAAGCGAAAAAGCAAGAATCAAACAGGAGCCGAAAGCGACGCTTTTGATTCTGATACACTTCGATAGAATCTGTGTGGTTCACGCAGAGATTCTTACGATCCTGTACCGGAATCTCAATTGTCGCCTTCGGCTCCTCTGAGATTCTTGCTTCTTTTTTGCTTTGCGAATGGGTTGCGTTAGGGCTGCCGCCCTAAGACCTGCCTGAGGGGCATTGCCCCTCAGACTCCCCTCTTCGCTTCGCGGCGGTATACGTTTTTATTCGATGCCCAGCACCGGATAATCCTGCGCCTCGATGGCCGTGCGCAGCGTCGCGTCATCCACCGGTTTGTCCATCGTCACCACAGCAGTGCCTTCGGTATGGCTGACCACAGCCTCCACCACGCCGTCGATGGCCTCCAGCGTCTTCTTCACGCGTGCCTCGCAGTGCTTGCACATCATACCCTCAATTTTCATCGTCTTGACCATGGGTTTGACCTCCTTATGTTTTCTCTTGATTCGTTTATCTTTTCCTGCGTCATGCAGCTTAAAAAGATTCAGTCTCAGCGCGTTGGTCACCACACAGAAGCTCGACAGGCTCATTGCTGCAGCGCCGAACATGGGGCTGAGCTTCAGCCCGAAGAGAGGATACCATACGCCCGCAGCCAGCGGAATGCCGATCACATTGTAGAAGAACGCCCAGAAAAGGTTCTCGTGAATGTTCTTAAGGGTCGCACGGCTCAAGCGAATTGCTGCCGGCACATCGGAAAGTCTGCTGTGCATCAGCACCACATCCGCCGCGTCGATGGCGATGTCTGTGCCCGCGCCGATGGCGATGCCGATGTCCGCCCGGGTGAGCGCAGGCGCGTCGTTGATGCCGTCGCCGACCATGGCGACTTTGCCCTGCAGCCTGAGCTTGCGGATCACGGCTTCCTTGCCGTCGGGCAGCACGCCTGCGATCACCTCGTCAACGCCAGCCTGCGCGCCAATGGCCTTTGCTGTGCGCTCGTTGTCGCCGGTGAGCATCACGACGCGGATCCCCATATTCTGCAGCGCTCTGATTGCGGCAGGGCTGTCTTCCTTCATCACGTCAGCTACGGCGATGATGCCCAGCAGCTGTCTGCCCATGGCAAAGAGCAGCGGCGTTTTGCCTTGCCCGGCCAGTTGAGAAGCACGTTCGATCATATCTTCGGGAATCTCCGCAACGCTCTGCATATATTTCATGCTGCCGCCGGTGATGAGCGCATCACCCAGCCTGGCGCGCAGGCCGTTGCCTGGCAGCGCGCGGAAGTCTGCAACCTCCTGCGCGGCAATTGCGTCTTCAGCTGCGCGGTTCATGATCGCGCGGGCGAGGGGATGCTCGCTCTTTTGTTCAAGCGAACTGGCGAGCGCCAGCAGCTCTCTTTCCGTCACACCTTGTGCAGGCAGAATATCGGTTACCTTCGGTTCGCCCTTTGTGATCGTGCCCGTCTTGTCCAGTGCGACGATTTCAGTTTTGCCGGCTTCCTCCAGTGAGACGGCAGTCTTGAACAGGATGCCGTGCTTTGCACCCATGCCGTTGCCGACCATGATTGCTACCGGCGTCGCCAGGCCCAGCGCGCAGGGACAGCTGATGACAAGCACAGAAATGCCGCGGGCCAGGGCAAAGCCCAGCGTCTGTCCGGCCAGCAGCCACGCGGCCGTCGTGATCACGGCAATGGAGATGACCGCAGGCACAAATACGCCGGAGACCTTGTCTGCTACTTTGGCAATCGGCGCCTTGGTTGCAGCAGCGTCGGAAACCATCTTTACGATTTGAGAGAGCGTCGTGTCTTCGCCAACGCGCGTCGCCTCACAGCGGATAAAACCGGACTGGTTTACCGTAGCGGCGGAAACCATGTCGCCCGGCGCCTTGTCCACGGGAATGCTCTCGCCGGTCAATGCGCTTTCATTCACTGCGCTCTCGCCTTCGAGAACCACGCCATCCACCGGGATGTTTTCGCCAGGGCGCACGACGAATACGTCGCCCTTGCGTACCTGTTCGATCGGTACGGTCACTTCCTGACCATCCCTGAGCACGACGGCGGTCTTCGGCGCGAGCTTCATCAGGCTTTTCAGCGCGTCGGTTGTCTTGCCCTTGCTGCGTGCTTCGAGCATCTTGCCCACGGTGATCAGCGCGAGGATCATCGCGGCGGATTCAAAATAGAACTCATGCATGTAGCCCATCACGGCAGCATGATCGCCAAGCATCTGCGCCTGCGTCATCGCAAAGAGGGCGTAGGTGCTGTAGATGAACGATGCGCCCGAGCCCAGCGCCACCAGTGTATCCATGTTCGGCGCACGATGGATGAGTCCCTTGAAGCCGCTTATAAAGAATCTCTGGTTGATGATCATCACAATCGCGGAGAGCAGCAGCTGCAGCAGGCCCATGGCAATGTGATTCCCATCGAAAAAGGATGGCACCGGCCATCCCCACATCATCGCGCCCATGGAGAAATACATGAGCACGATCAGGAAGCCGAGCGAGGCGATCAGTCGGCGTTTGAGTACCGGGGTTTCGTGGTCCGCCAGAGCATCTTCGTCCATGGCGGCGCTTGGGGTAGCATTTCCTGTGTCAGCGCTTCCTTTGCGGCTTGCGCCGTATCCGGCGTCCTGTACGGCGCGAATCACAGCCTCGGCGCTGGCTGTACCTTCTACGCCCATCGAGTTGGTGAGCAGGCTCACCGAGCAGGCGGTAACGCCTGGTACGCTGCTCACGGCTTTTTCCACGCGCGCGCTGCATGCGGCGCAACTCATACCTGTTACGTTGTATTGTTCCATATGTGTGTCCTCCTAAAGGGTTCAATCTGAAAACCAACGCGCTCCTTTTAAGGAAAACTGTCGGGAAAGCAGAGTGAACGGTTTATTTCATCAGCTTTTGAAGCGTAGTCACCAGCTCGTCAATGGTATCGTCCTTGCCCTCGCGGATGTCCTTACCGATGCCCTCGGTGTAGGAAGCGTAACGCTTGGCCACGAACTCGTCGATACGGCCGTCCTCAATGATCTCGTAAGCCTTGATGAGACCCAGAGCGAAGGCGTCCATGCCTGCGATGT
>JAFQIF010000228.1 GCA_017397695.1 Clostridia bacterium | reverse complement strand
TTGACCCTTCTTCGCTTCGCGGTGGCTTTAAGCTGCCTTAATGAACTTTCTATCCCTTTTGCGCATTTACGAAAGATCAAGCATGCGCTCCATCGTGACGGCAGCGCCGTCCTTTGCGGTTATTTCAAACCCAAGCGCGGCATGCAGCGCGAGCGAAGCGCTGTTTTCCGGCGCGATCAGCACGGAGGCTCGAGAAAACCCTCGACGCTTCATTTCTTCGAAAAGGCTGGACAGAGCAAGCTTTGCAATCCCCTTTCGGCGCATATCCTTTGCAATCGCGATCCCGTAGGAAAAGCAGGGCGGATTCACGCTGTGCACGGTGATGCCGCCGGCATGACACCCGTCCATGAGAATGAAAAAGCGCAGATCGTCTGCGCTTTTTCCAATGTGTTTGATTTCAACCATTACTTCTTGGGGAGCGCCTCTTCCGGAGCAAAGCCGCTGGCGATGCACAGCTCGGCGCGCTGGGCACTCTTGCCGCCCTTGGCGATTTCGCCGGCAAGGAAGTCCGGATGCGCGATGAGGAAGTCATGCATGAACTTATCCGGATCGGCGATAAAGGAATTGACCAGCTCGACCTGCGCGTCGGTAACGCGGCCCAGCGCCTTCGCCTGCTCAAAGAGCTCCGGCTTGATGGTGATCAGCGTGGTCAGCGGGCAGCCGGCCTTTTCCAGGATTTCGCTGCCGCCCTGATCGCGGTCGACCACGGCGAGGGAGTAGGCGATCTTCGCGCCCAGCGCCTCCACGGCGGGAATCCACGCGCGGATGTAGGAGGAAGCAACGGTAATCAGATCGGCGATGTGCACGCTCTTCTTGCCCGCAAGGTTCGCTTTCTCGGGCTCCATGGATACGCCGTTTTCATCGGTGTAGACGCAGGAGAGATCCTTGAAGATGGACAGGTGGCCCATGCCCAGTTTCTTGGCGACCGGCATGGAGAAGAAGAAGTCACGGCGCTCGCCGCCGGAGATGAAATCAACGTCCATCTTGCGGGCTTCTTCGGTCAGCAGATCGATGAGCTGGGAGAAGATCGGGCAGGATTCCAGCTGTGCGGAGATATCCGCCCAGACCTTGTCGTAGAAGGCAAGCTTTTCGCCGGCGCAGGCTTCCTCGATGGTCTTGAGCAGGCTGTTGGCCGCAGCCTCGCTGCCGTAGAGGAACTGGGTATTGATATAGAACGGGCCAAGCTTGCCGGACGTATACCAGAACGGCTGGCCTTCAGGGCAGACGCGCACGGCGTCGGTTTCAAACAGCCAGGAAATGATCGGATTCTCCATGGGGCATACCTCCATAATTGTTTTCTTCAATCGTTTATTATAAGACATTTTTGAAAAAAAGGGAAGGGTGAGCGACAAAAAGAAGTGAAACCATACGCTGTGGCGTGCATTGACCCCGGTTTCATGCCGTGCTATAATGACATTGTTAACGTGGGGGATTATACAGCCCCGTACACATGGAAAAACATATCATGAGGAATAACAAAATGAAAACGATTTGGAACTGGATCGACGCCCTGGCGCGCTTTGTGATCCGTTTGATTGGCAAGGTTTCCCCGAAGCTGGGCGGCCTGTGCGAGAAGCTCTGGAACAATACCGAACTGGTGGCGTATCTGTTCGCCGGCGTGGCGACGACTGTGGTCAACTATGTCGTCTACTTTATGGCTACCCGCTGGCTGGGGCTTGGCGTTATGGCCGGCACGTGGACGGCGTGGGTGATCGCTGTGGCCTTTGGCTATGTGGTCAATAAGGCGTTTGTCTTCCACACGCACTGTGAGAGTGTCGGCGCGCTGGTGAAGGAGGCGGGCAGCTTCTTTGCGATGCGCCTGGTGTCCCTGGGCATGGAGACGGTGCTTATGTTCGTTACCGTCGAGCTGCTGGGCCTGAACGACCTGGTGATGAAGCTGCTGACCAATATCGTGGTCATCATCGCCAACTACGTGTTCTCCAAGCTGTTTATTTTCAAGAAGTAAGAGAGGGATAGATATGAACAAGAGGATGGCCTGCGCGCTGCTGGCGCTGGTGCTGACGCTTGCCTGTGCGCTGGCGCTCGGCGAGATCAGCGTGACCAAGAAGGACATGGTGCTCAACCGCAGCCTGGATAAGAACGTGAACAATATCCTCGTGCTCATGCAGAATGAGGATAAGACGGATACCCTGCTCATCGCGTCTGTCAACAGCCGAACCGGCCGCAGCGCGATGACGCAGATTGAGTGCGATACGGTGGTGAACGTGCCGGAGGTTGGCGATGTGACACTTGCCGAGGTTTATGCGATGGGCGCGGAAAAGAGCCGCGGCCTGCTGGCGGCGCGCACGATCAACAGCCTGCTGGATCTGAACGTGAGCACCTATGTGGCGATGGAAGTCGGCCGCTTCCCGGAGTTGGTAGACGAGATCGGCATGCTGAGCATCTGGCTCAACGAAGAAGAGGCGGCGATCCTGAACACCTGGGCAGGCGATAATGCGCTTACCAGCGATACCGTGCTCGATTATATTGCGATCCGCCTGGAGAGTGACTACGAGGGCAAGAACCGCTGCTATACGGTCTTCATGGATCTGCTCAAGCAGGGTCTGCGTTCCAGCGGCGGCGCGAATCTGATGGGCCTGGGCAAGAAGCTGCTTGCCAATATGGATACCAATCTCAACGCGATGGCTGCTGTAACGATGCTCAGCTCCTTTCAGGGCGGCAAGGACCGCCGCGAGCTGTATCTTGGCAGCGACATGAGCGCGCAGGAGATGCATGCAGCATTCCACAGGGAGGTTTATGAGTGATGACAGGTACGCTTGAAATCGCACAGACGGCGAAGCAGGCAAGCTTCGCGCTGGCTGCCTCGAAGGCGGAACTGCGCAATACGGCGCTGCTGGCCGTGGCCGATGCGCTGGAAACCAGCCGGGACGCCATCTTCGCCGCCAATGCGAAGGACATGGAGGCGGCAAAGACTGAAGGCATCGCTGCGCCCGTGCTCAAGAGGCTCAGGTTTGACGAGGGCAAGCTCGCCGACGTGTGCGACGGCCTGCGCGCGCTGGCAGGGATGGATGATCCCATCGGCTATGAGCAGCTGCGCACGGAGCTGGCCGACGGTCTGGTGCTCTCCCGCGTGGCATGTCCCATTGGCGTGGTTGGCGTGATCTTTGAATCCCGCCCGGATGCGCTGGTACAGATTGCCGGACTGTGCCTCAAGAGCGGAAACAGCGTGCTGCTCAAGGGCGGCCGGGAAGCGATCAATACCAATCGGGCGCTGTATGATGTGATGAAGGACGCCAGCGAGGCGGCGGGTATCCCCGAAGGCTGGGCGGGCCTGCTGACCACGCGCGAGGAGGTCGGCGCGATGCTGGCGATGGACGAATACATCGACCTGATCATCCCGCGCGGCTCCAATGCCTTTGTGCGCTACATTATGGACAACAGCCGCATTCCTGTGCTGGGCCACAGCGACGGCGTGTGCCATGTATATCTGGATGCGGCGTGCGATGTGCAGATGGCGGCGCGTGTAACTGTGGACGCCAAGACGCAGTATCCGGCGGCCTGCAATGCGGCGGAAACGCTGCTGGTGCATAAGGATGCTGCGCAGCATGCGCTGCCGGTTGTTGCGGCGGCGCTGCATGTGGCGGGCGTGAAGCTCAAGGCCGATGCGCGCGCGCAGGCGCTGATGCCGGGTATCCCGTGTGAAGCAACGGATGAAAGTGACTGGAAGGCTGAATACCTCGATCATGTGATCGCGATTCACATCGTCGATTCACTGGAGGAGGCTATCACGCACATTAACCGCTACGGCTCTCACCATACCGACTGCATCATCACCGAAGACGGCGCGGCTGCTGAGCGCTTTGCCGCGCTGGTGGATTCTGCCGGCGTATACCACAATTGCTCCACCCGCTTTGCCGATGGCTTCCGCTACGGCTTTGGCGCGGAGGTAGGCATCTCTACCGGCAAGATCCATGCCCGCGGTCCGATGGGGCTGGAGGGTCTGTGCTCCTACAAGTATATCCTGCGCGGGCACGGCGACATTGTCGCGGACTTTGCAGGCAAAAAACGCAGCTTTACCCATAAGAAGCTGCTGGGCTGAGAAAGAGAATAGAGAGAATGCGAATGATAAAACGCATGCTGCTGCTGGCGCTGGCGGCGCTGCTGCTGTTTTGTGCAGCGGCGTATGCGCAGGAAAGCGAACTGCCGCAGAAGGTGGTCTATCTCACCTTTGACGACGGCCCCAAGCAGGATACGCCGGAACTGCTTGCGCTGCTGGAGAAACTGGACGTGCCGGCAACCTTCTTCTTCTGGGGGCTGAGCGCGAAGAAGTATCCTGAGCATGCAAAGCTGGTGGTGGAGGCGGGTTATCCCGTGGGCTGCCACTCGATGGGCCATAAGCCCAGCGTGCTCAAGGAGAACCCGCATGCTGTCGGCAGGGATATCGAGCGCTTTATGACCATGATGCGCGAGCTGGTGGGCGAACAGTTCACAACGAATCTGTACCGTTTCCCCGGCGGCAGCTCCAGCTATCCGTATGCGGTCAGACGCGCGGTCGCGGAGGCGGGCTTTGCCTGGTTCGATTGGAACGGCATGACCGGCGACACGCATGCAGGCATGAAGACGCGCGATCTGTACGATTATGCGGTGAAGACCAGCGGAAACGACGACGTGGTGATCATGCTCATGCATGAAGGCAAGGTTCGCACGCGCGATATCCTGCCGGATCTGGTCGCCTATTTCCGGGAGCGGGGCTATGTCTTCCGCACGCTGGCGACGGATGAAACCGAGCGGGAGATTCTCTCGCGCTGTCCGGCAAACATGATGCTGCCGGAAATGACAGGAGGAATGGCGCAATGAGATGCGGATGTCCGGAATGCGGCACGTATATGATTCAGTCTGAGGGAATCAATTTCGGCTGCGTATGCCCGGAGTGCCTGTTCCGCTGCAGGGCGTGCATGGGCACGAACACGGTGGTCAGCCGGGAAAACCTGAAGCACCTGATTTTTACCGACCATACCGCCGAACACGAGGCGCAGGAGGAGACGGGTTTTGCTGCCCGCGAGCCGCTGCGCCCTGAGGATTTTATCGATTGACCGGCCTATGGCCGGTTCCTTTTCCGGCGAAGCTGAGCTTCATTTCATGCTTTTGCGGATGAGGATGATACTTTGCATGGTTTACCAATTCAAAGAGAATAAATGGAGGAGAGCAACATGATCGCATTGGCCAGTGACCACGCGGGTCTGCCGCTGAAGAAGGAAGTTATGGAGCTTCTGGACAGCATGAATCTCGAGTACAAGGACTACGGCGCCTACACCGGCGAAAGCTGCGATTATGCCATCTTTGGCCAGAAGGCGGCCGATGCCGTGGCGGGCGGCGAATGCGAACGCGGCATCCTATGCTGCGGCACGGGCATCGGTATCTCCCTGGCGGCGAATAAGACCAAGGGAATCCGCTGCGTGGTTTGCTCCGACTGCTTCTCCGCGAAGATGTCCCGTGAGCACAACAACGCGAATATGCTCGCGCTGGGCGCGCGCGTGGTCGGCGGCGAGCTGGCGCGCATGATCGTGGAAATCTGGCTGACGACCGAGTTTGCCGGTGGCCGCCATCAGCGCCGTGTGGATCAGATCATGGCGATTGAGGCGGGCCAGGATCTCTCTGCGCTGTAAAAAGAATCGCTGAACAGGTCAAA
Organism: Clostridia bacterium; assembly: GCA_017397695.1. Next base: position 16,407 of record JAFQIF010000228.1, on the reverse strand, counting down.
CGTCCACCAAAAAACGGTGGGCGTTTTTCTTGTCTGCCGGGTATATATACCGTATAATGGCAGTAACGAGTATTGCATCCGGAGGAAGCATATATGGACAAACTGCTTTTTGGCGCGGCGTATTACGACGAGTACATGCCCTATGAACGCCTGGCCAAGGACGTTGAGATGATGAAACGCGCGGGCGTGAATGTCGTGCGTATCGCAGAATCGACCTGGAGCACCTGCGAACCGCAGCCCGGCGTGTTCGATTTTTCGCATGTCGAGCGCGTGATGGACGCGATGGAAGAGGCGGGCATCAGCGTGATCATCGGCACGCCGACCTATGCTGTGCCGACCTGGATGGTCAAGGCCCACCCGGATGTGCTGGCTGAAACAAAGCAGGGCCGCGGCAAGTATGGGCCACGCCAGATCATGGATATCGCGCACCCGGTGTATTTGTTCTATGCCGAACGCGTGATCCGCGAGCTGATGAAGCGCACGGCGCACAGAAAATGCGTCATCGGCTTCCAGCTGGACAATGAGACCAAGCACTACGGCACGGCGGGTCCCAACGTGCAGCACAGCTTTGTCAAGTACATGCGCGAGAAGTTTGGCGATGACCTCGACGCGATGAATCACGAATTCGGCTTTGACTACTGGAGCAACCGCGTGAATGCCTGGGAAGACTTTCCGGACGTGCGGGGTACGATCAACGGCAGCCTGGGCGCGGAGTTTGAAAAGTTCCAGCGCTCGCTGGTGACGCGGTTCCTTGCCTGGCAGGCGGATATCGTGAACGAATACCGCCGCGAAGATCAGTTTATCACGCATAATTTTGACTATGAGTGGCGCGGACACACCTTCGGCGTGCAGCCGGATGTGGACCACAACAAGGCGGCGAAGTGCCTGACGATTCCGGGCGTGGATATCTATCATCCTTCGCAGGATCAGCTTACCGGCGCGGAGATCGCCTTCGGCGGCGATATGTCCCGCTCTATCGGAAAGGGCAACTATCTGCTGCTGGAAACCGAAGCGCAGGGCTTCCCCTGCTGGACGCCTTACGAAGGCCAGCTGCGCCTGCAGGCCTACAGCCATATCGCCTCCGGCGCAAACAGCGTCATGTACTGGCACTGGCATTCGCTGCATAATGCCTGCGAAACCTACTGGCGCGGCGTGCTCAGCCATGATTTTGAAGAGAATGCGACCTATCGCGAGGCCAGCGTGATCGGCGGCGAGTTTGCGCGCATCGGCAGCCATCTGGTGAACCTCAAGAAGAAGAACGACGTGGCCATTCTGGTGAGCAACGAGTCGCTGACCGCGCTCAAGTGGTTTGGCATTCAGGCGACGGCGGGCGGCAACGGCGACGTATACTACAACGACGTTGTGCGCTGGCTGTATGATGCGCTCTACCGGATGAACGTGGAATGCGACATCGTCTGGCCGGACAGCGAAAACCTGGAGCGTTACAAGGCGATCATCGTGCCGGCGATGTACAGCGCGCCGGATGCGCTGATAAAGCGCCTGGCAGCATATGCCGAAAACGGCGGCCTGCTGATCGCTACGTTTAAATCCTGCTTTGCCAATGAAAACGTAAAGGTCTATCATGACGCGCAGCCGCACGGCCTGAGCGATGTGATGGGCGTGACTTATCAGCAGTTCACATTCCCCGGGAATGTGCGCCTGACGGGCGAATGGATGGAGGGGATGCAAGACACGCAGGCCCGCGTGTTCATGGAGCTGCTCACGCCCGGCAGCGCCCAGGTGCTCGTCTCCTACGATCATCCGGCGTGGAAAAAATATGCTGCGATCACGAAGAACGGCTATGGCAGAGGTACAGGCATGTACATCGGCTGCATGACAAGCGGCGAGGTAATCGAAAAGATTCTCTGCGGTGCGCTGGCCGAAGCGGGCGTGACAATCCCGCAGGAGCGCTTCCCGCTGATCGTGCGCAGGGGCGAAAACGACCTGGGCCGCAGGGTGACGTATTATCTGAATTATTCCGGCGAGACCGTGAAGACCGCCTGCGCGGGCGGCACGGAGCTGCTTTCCGGCGCGGCGCTTGCCGGCAGCGCGCAGATCGAGATTGCGCCGTGGAATCTGGCGATTATCGAAGAGAACTGAACACGGAGGGGCGACGATGGAAAAGCTGCATGTGCTGGGCACGGGCTACGCTCTGGCGACCCGCTGCTATAATACCTGCTTTGCAATCACGAACGACCGCGGCACGCTGCTGGTGGACGCGGGCGGCGGCAACGGTATCCTGCGCCAGATGGAGGATGCAGGTCTTGGGTTTGAATTGGTGCACGATCTGTTTATCACGCATGCGCATCCGGATCATCTGAACGGCGTGGTTTGGGTCATGCGCAAGATCATGACGATGATGAACGCGGGCAAATACGAAGGAGAATTGCATATCTGGTGCCATGAGACGGTGCGAAAGGGCCTGGAAATGATCGGCGAGCTGATGCTGCAGAAGAAGATGCTCAAACACATCGGTTCCCGCGTGCTCTTTCACGACATTACGGACGGCTTGACGGCCAATCTCTGCGGATATGATGTGACATTTTTTGACATCGGTTCGACGAAGCTTCTGCAGTTTGGCTTCACCACCACGCTGCAAAGCGGAGAAAAGCTCACCTGCCTGGGCGATGAGCCGTACAATCCGGCGTGTGAGAAATACGTGGCGGGCAGCGACTATCTGCTGTGCGAGGCGTTCTGCCTGCTTGCTCAGGCGGACGTCTTCAAGCCCTACGAGAAGCATCACTCCACCGTCGCCGATGCGGCAAAGCTGGCCAGATCGCTGAATATTGCGCATCTGGTGCTCTGGCACACGGAGGACAGGAATTACGCCAATCGCAAGGCGCTCTACACTGCCGAGGCGCGCGAATACTACGAGGGCGATCTGTATGTGCCCAACGATCTGGAGGTTATCAGTCTTTCATGAACATCATTGCGCTCCTGTCGCAGGAGTTTGAAATCAGCACCGTCATTGCCGAGCGCATTATTGCGCTGATCGACGAGGGAAACACCATTCCGTTTATCGCGCGCTACCGCAAGGAGCAGACCGGCGCGATGGACGATCAGAAGCTGCGCGAGCTCAGCGACCGGCTGGAATATCTGCGCAGCCTGGATAAGCGCCGCGAGCAGATCGAACATGCGATTGACGAACAGGGCAAGCTGACGGATGAGATCCGCGCGCAGCTGCTGGAAGCGAAAACACTCTCCGCGCTGGAGGATATCTATCGTCCCTATAAGCCCAAGCGCCGTACGCGTGCGATGATCGCAAGGGAAAAGGGCGTGGAGCCGCTGGCAAAGGCAATCATGGCCCAGCGCAGGGGCGACGTGCCGCAGCAGCTGGCCAGGGCATACGTAAGCCCTGAAAAGGGCGTGGAGGATACTGAGACGGCGATTCAGCTGGCGCAGGATATCATCGCCGAGGAGATCAGCGACGACGCGAATATCCGCGCAAAGCTGCGCGAAATGATCGGGCGCAGCGGCATGCTGCGCAGCGTGCAGGCCAAAGAGGGCGAAAACGTATACGCGCAGTATGCAGATTATCGGGAGCCGGTCATGCGTGCGGCGGATCATCGCGTGCTCGCGATCAACCGGGGCGAGCGCGAGGAATGGCTCAGGGTTACCATCGAGATTGACGAGGCGCTGGCGCATCAGACAATCTGCCGCCAGGTAATCAATCCGCCGTCCGCCTGCTGCGAGGTGGTGCGCTCAGCGGCGAAGGATGCATGGAGCCGTTTGATCTTTCCGTCGCTGGAGCGGGAATTGAGAAACGAGCTGACAGACCGCGCCAATGCAGGCGCGATCCGGGTATTCGGCCAGAATGTGAAGCAGCTGCTCATGCAGCCGCCGATTCGCGGCAAGGTGACGCTGGGCGTGGATCCGGGCTTCCGTACCGGCTGTAAACTGGCGGTTGTGGATGAGACGGGCAGGGTGCTGGAAACCGGCGTGGGCCATTTCACCATTCCCGGCCAGGACAGGGCGAAGGAGGCGGCAAAACGCCTGATCCTTTCTATGGTTCGCAGGCACGGCGTGACTGCGATCGCCATCGGCAATGGTACAGCATCGCGGGAGAGCGAGCAGTTTATCGCCTCGCTGCTGCCGGAGCTGCCGGGCGTCAAGTATATGATTGTCAGCGAATCCGGCGCGAGCGTGTACTCGGCCAGCAAGCTGGCAGCAGAAGAATTCCCGGAATACGACGTGTCGCTGCGCAGCGCGGTGTCTATCGCAAGGCGCATGCAGGATCCGCTGGCGGAGCTGGTGAAGATTGATCCCAAGGCGATTGGCGTGGGCCAGTACCAGCACGACCTCAAGCAGGCGGAATTGGAAACAGCGCTTAACGGCGTGGTGGAGAGCTGCGTATCCAGCGTTGGCGTGGATGTGGAGACGGCGTCGGTTCAGCTGCTCACACATGTGGCGGGCATCGGCAAGGCGCTGGCGGGCAATATCGTGGCCTATCGCGATGAAAACGGCATTACCTCGCGCGCTCAGCTCAAGAAGGTGCCCAAGCTCGGCCCGAAGGCCTTTGAGCAGTGCGCAGGCTTTCTGCGCGTGCGCGGCGCCAATCCGCTGGACGCGACGGCGGTGCATCCGGAAAGCTATCCGGCGGCGAAAGCGCTGCTTGCCCGCCTGGGCTATGACGCCAAGGACCTGAAGCGGGGCGGTATTGCGGGTATCGGCGCGCGTGTGCAGCAGGAGGGCGCGGCAAAGCTGGCGTCCGAGTTGGGCGTGGGCGAGATGACGCTGATCGATATCGCAGCCGAGCTGGAAAAGCCGGGCCGCGATCCGCGCGAGGATCTGCCGCCGCCGGTGCTGCGCACCGACGTGCTGAGCATGGAGGATCTTGCGCCGGGCATGGAGCTGACCGGCACGGTGCGCAACGTGATCGACTTTGGCGCGTTTGTGGATATCGGCGTGCATCAGGATGGACTGGTGCATATCTCGCGCATGGCGGATCGATTTATCAAACACCCCAGCGAGGCCGTCGCCGTGGGCGATGTGGTCAGGGTCTGGGTGGTAGACGTGGATCAAAAGAAAAAGCGCATCGCGCTGACCATGGTCAAGGACAGAAAGTAACATAAAAAGCCCCGGCAGCGCCGGGGCTTTTGCTTTTGAAGAGAATCAGTAGTTGACGTTCCAGGTGGAGACGTATGCCACGCCGCCGTCGACGTAGATCATGCAGGAACTCGTGCCGTACTGCAGCATCATAACCTGCTTGCCATGGGCGTAGGAGGCCTTCTGCTGGGTGAGCGGCGCGTCGTAGTACACGGTGATCAGGTTGCTGGAACCGCCTGCGGCGATGGCCAGCGTTACCGTATCGCCTGCCTTGGGGGCGGCCGGCGCAGCGGGCTGCTGCGGCCTGGGCGTGATGTACTGCACCAGCGGCGTCGGGGTCGGCGTTACAGCCGGGACGATCGTTGCAAAGTACGGCGGCTGCGTGTAGACCGGATAGCTGTAATCCGGATAGCTCGGCTTCACGTAATTGCCGTCGAAGGACAGATAGCGCGTCATCATGTAGCCGTGGCGCGTGCCTACGTAGACTTCGCACCAGGTGGAGCCTCTGGAGACGACCTTCACCTTCGTGCCGTTGCGGTACTGGCCGATGGAGCGCGCGCTCTGGGACGGCGTTTCGCGCAGGTTGAGCACCTGTGTGGCCTTGGGATTGTTGACCCAGGCGGTCTGCGAGGTGGTCGTCGTGCCGCTGCCGGTGTTCGTGCCTACGGTAGAGCCTGTGCCGGAGAGGTACTGGGTGGACATGAAGCCCTCCAGACCGTTTGCAGAGATCATGTACCAGCCATTGCCCTTGAGCAGAACGCTCACCTGTGTGCCGCTGGCGAGCTTGCCGATGCTCGAGTACGAGGAGCCCGGACCGGAGCGTACGTTCACCTTGCCGCCGTTGCGGGTGGTGACGGTGGCCGTCGACGCGCCGGAGGAAAGGAACGTCTCATACATGTAGCCATATACCTGCTGGCCGCCGGAGTACACATGACCGTAGACCCAGCCGCTGTAGTTGCTCTGGGCGTAGAAGGTTGAGCCGGAGGTAACGCGCATGATGACCGCAGAATCCGTGGACGGGCCGGAGCGCAGGTTCACGTAGCCGCCATTGGCGTACTTGACCGTGGAGCCTCCGTTGTACATGCCAAAGTCCAGATAGTCCGCGTCCATGTAGCCGCTCTTGCCGGCAAGGGTACGCACGGAGCACCAGCCGTTTGATTCGCTGCCTGCGATTACCCATGTGCCGGTATCATACTTGCCCAGGCTGTAGCTGGTCGTGCTGGGATACTGGCGCAGGTTCAGCCTGCCGCCCTTGACCACGGCGAAGCGGTCTGCAAAGGCCAGCGCGGGGATCAGCGCGAGCACGAGGCAAAGCGCCAGCGTGCGGATCATTTTTTTCCTCATTATGTTTCACCAACCCTGTTATCCTGTGCTTATAAGACGAATCAGCCGGCGGGATTCTTCCCCTGAATTTGTCTGATGCGGGAATTTTTAGTTCGGCTTCTTCTTTTCCAGCGGCTTATAGGTGCCGTCCGCCTGCTCCACGCGCACGGCCTGCAGCGTGGCTTCCATGTTCGCGCGGAATTCAGCCAGATACTGCTGGCGCAGCGCCGCCTGCTCGGCGAGTTCTTCTTCGGTCAGGCCAACGCTCTTCTTCTTGCGCGCCAGCTCGTTGATGCGTTCAATCTGTTCTTTTTCCATACCGGTTTTCCTTCCGTTTCTTCATGATTATACATCGATATCATACCTTGTTTTACACGCCGCGTCAAGCATATTAAAAGGGCGGGAGTGTTCATCCCGCCCTGAGGTGTCCGATACCGTGTGTTTTTCTGTTTTATGCCACGACGCCGGCGAAGTTCCAGTCCTTGTCCATCAGCGCCAGAACGCCCGCGCAGCCCGGCTGGATGCGGCCGTACTCCTTTGCGCCGACGCTGTCCGCCGGGGTGCTGGTGGCCATGGGGATAACCTCTTCCGGCGCAATCTTCGCCAGGGTGATCATGTTTTTAACCGCCTGATGCATCAGCAGCGTGGAGCCGGCCAGCACGCCGTTGGCCAGGCGCGCCGCGCCGTCCTTCACGTAGACGACCTGGCCGCCGAGATCGTACTCGCCGTCCGCCAGGCCTGCGGCCTCCATGGAGTCGGAGATCAGCGCCACGCCTGCAGCGCCCTTGCACTTGGCCGCGATGCGCAGCACGTCCGGATGCAGGTGGATGCCGTCGGCAATCGCCTGAACGATGATGCGGTCGTCGGAAAGGCCCGCGCCCGGCACGCCGGGCTCACGGTGATGCAGCGGCGTCTGGGCGTTAAACAGGTGGGTGATCTGCGTCAGGCCTGCGTCAGCTGCCGCGTGGATATGCTCAGCCTTCGCTGCGGTATGCGCCGCACAGGTGACCACGCCGCGGCGCTTGAGCTCGGCGATGACTTCCAGCGCGCCGTCCAGCTCCGGCGCAAGGGTCATCATGCGCACACAGGTGAGATCCTTCACCATGTTGTCGTAGGCCTCTACGCTTGGCGGCACCAGGCATTCGCCCAGCTGCGCGCCTTTGTAGGTGAGCGCCAGGAACGGCGCTTCCATGTGCGCGCCCAGAACGTCTGCGCCGCGCGCTTCGGGCTTGTCCACAACAGCCTGAATGCCGGAAAGCGCAGCGTGGGTTTCCTCGGCGTAGGCGCTCATGGTGGTGGCCACGAAGGCGGCCACGCCGGTTTCAATCAGGCCCGCGCTCATTCTGCGCACGTGCTCTTCGCCGCGCATGCAGTCCGCACCGCCGAAGGCATGGATATGGATATCGACAAAGCCGGGCAGCACGTACAGGCCCTGCGCGTCGCGGATTTCTTCGCCGGCCTTCGCTTCCAGCGTGCCGACCTCGGTGATCTTCTTGTTCTCAATGCGCACATCCGCCTTCACGAACGCACCATCGATAAATGCCAAACCGTTCTTAACGAGCATAGGGATCTTCCTTTCCTGAAATGATTCGGTCTGTATATGGAATGTATCGCATGTTCCTGTGTGAGGATATTATAACACGAATCTGTGTATCTGAATACGCCTGTGCTCCGTCTTTTTTGGTGACTTTATCACGCATGAAAGCGCTCACGCACAGATGGACATTTCCGCGTTTTTTGCCATGCGCTCAAGCTGGCTGCCCAGGGTGGCGGAGATGCTCTCGCACAGGCGCGCGCAGAAGCCGTTCCGGGGATCGGCGAGCGCGCTGATGATCGAGCGCTCGATCTCCTCGCGCTGGCGGTCGATGCCCGCGCTGACCGCACCGTCGGTCACCAGCTGGCGCAGCAGCACCGGCGTTTTGATGCTGGCGAGCAGCTTTTCCATTTCGCCCCTGCCTACAAGCGCCAGAAGCACGCCCATCGATGCGCCGGCAATCATACCCACAGGGCCCGTGCCGATGAGCGCCATACCGCCGCCGCCGCATATGCTTGCGCCCACAACGCCCAGAACCACGCTCAGCACGCCGGAGAATACGTCCATGCCCATCGCGCCCATCAGCGAAAGCTTGACACTGCTGACCCCGGCGCTGATCGTCGTGCCGCTCAGCGACATCTTTTCCGGCGGAACGCCGCAGCGCAGGCACAGGCTTTCCAGCTCGCCTTCCATGGCGCGCAGCAGGCTGCCCGTCCAGGCGGAGAGGTCGCCTTTGAGGCGCTGGGCAACAGCCGGGGATGCAAACGCCTCGGCGATGCGCTGCTCGAGCACGGCGTCCAGGTCTTTGACCGTATCCACGCCGCCGCGCCGCCACAGATGAATCGCGTCCATCGCGCTTTCTTTCGCCGCGTCAAACAGCGCGAGCGCCACGGGCTGATACAGCTCATGCACATGCGCCGAGACGACGGATGCAAGCTTTTCGCCGCGGGCGAGGGAGGAAACCTCCTGCCGGAAGACCTTCAGGCTTTCGTCTACCCGGCCTGCATAGGACAGGCCGCGCGCGATGGAGCATTCCGGCTCGGGACACAGCACCATCAGGCTCTGATCAAAGGCATTCTTGCAGGCGTCGCGGAAGAACGCCATGCGCGATGCGCCACCCGTGAGGATCACAACCTGGGGCAGGCAGGCGCTGGATACCTTTTTCGCTGCGGTGAGCGCGTCGCTCAGGCACTGCACGAAGCTGCGTGCGCCCAGCGCCGCACAGGGCGCATGGATGATCTCATCAATTACTGCACCGCTGAGCGAGAGCTCAAGCATCAGCGTTTCATCGTAGCAGACGACGAGCTGCTTGGTCAGCGGCATGGTCTTCCATTTTTCTTCGCTGGTGAAATACTGCTCCTTGAGCCTGCGGGCTTCCAGCTCGCAGTAGCTCTTCCAGGCGGGGCTTTCGCGCATGACGCGCTCCAGCTGCGTTCGGTCCGGCGAACGGCGGACAGCGCGCTCCAGGATCATTTCATCGAGCAGGCCGCCGCCCAGGTTCGTATCGCCAAAGAGCGACAGATCCTGCTGATGTCCATCGACGATATAGGCAAAGTCGGTGGTGGAAGAACCGATGTCGATAACCATTGCGCTGGTCTGCATCAGCGCGGGATCGATGCGCAGGCCCCTTGCATGGCGCGCATACAGGAACGCTGCGCGCGGCTCCGGCACGACGGATACATTCGGAAAACCGGCGGATTCCATCAGCCGGGCGTACTGCTCGCGCCGTCCTTCGCCCCAGCCCGCAGGGCAGCCCACGACCGTGCGCGTCACCTGTGCCATCAGCGCGGGCTCTTCGCGCATCAGCTCGTTCATCACGCCCTGTGCAAAGCGGCGCACATCGCCTGATGCGTCCATATCCACCAGGTAGCGGGATTTGAAGCGCACGCGCACATCCTGCGCGCCGGCGAGGACGCTGGCCTCATCGCCCACAACGATACGCCCTTCCTTGATGCCCACGGCGGAGAGGATGCTCGAACGCCCGTGGATGGGCAACACGCGCGGCTCTACGGTGGAGCTGCCGTCCAGCAGCGTGACGGCGCTTTCGCCGTCGCCAAGGTCAATGCCCAGGATTTTCATATGCCTGCGCTCCTTTCCGCCTGCAGCGCAGCTACGCCGCGCCGCAGCAGCTTGCCGTCCTTCATCATCGCTGGACGGATGGTTCTTGCCTGGCCCATCGTGGGCAGCGTGTCAAAATACTGCGTGTAAGCTGCGTCATAGGGCAGCAGCTCCACGCCGAGCATATGCAGGTATTGCTCAGCCTGATTGAGGCTGCGCATGGCCAGCTCGTCCCTGCCGGAGGCCTTGGCCTCCATCAGCGCGGTCAGCAGGTCGAGCATCGCATCGTCGGCGGTGCCGCTGAGACGGTGCATGCCTGCGTCCTTGTCCAGCAGCATAAGATCGCTTACGCAGATATCGGCAGCCTGGCACAGCTCGCGCAGCAGGCGCACGGCACTTTCGCTGTCAATCGTTGCGACGCCGCGCGCGCTGCATGGGGCGGGCACGGCCTTCTCCTGCCTGCCGCTGAGCATGAGCAGGTTGGCGCCCAGCAGCTGGAGCAGAGCGAAGAGCGTTCGTCCGTCGATGAGCTCGTACACCGCCAGCGCGCCCAGCAGGAAGAAGCCGGATATCTTTGCGCTGCGCAGCAGCTTATTCTGCCTGCTCTGCGCGGGCAGCGCAGAGGACGCCTGCACGATCAGTTCGCCCCGGGCTGCCGCCGCGCGCAGCAGATGAGGCGCACGGCGAACAAGCGCCAACACGGCCTGCTGCCGCTGGCGGGCGTGCTCGTCCTGCTCATCCTGCGCCAGCTCACAGGCGGTCTGCTCCAGCGCCATGGTGCAGGCGGAAATGGCTGCATCTATTGTAGCTGCCTGCTTAAGCTGCTCAAGGAGCATCTCTTCCCGATTGGAAAACGCTGCCGCTGCATTCATGTGCGTTCCTCATTTCGTGTGGATTGATGTGGTTTTATTGTACAATTCCCCGCTGGCTTTGTCAATTGACCGCGGATTATGCTATAATGCGCACAGTACGAGATCGATAATGGGAGAAGGAGGCATGCGCATGCGGATTTTGACGTATACCGTTACTGAGGCCGACGCGGGCCGAGCGATCCGCACGCTGGTGCCGCGGCGTTTTTCGCTGGGGCAGCATGCCTTCCGGCGGCTGAAGATGCTGGAGGCGATTCGCATCGGCGGGCGGCCCGTGCGCGCGGACTACCGGGTATCGCCCGGCGAGGTGATTGAGATACGCTTGCCGGACGATATGGCAGGAGAGATGAAGACGGAATCGGCTTCTTTGCTGCCCGGTCTGCCGCCGTCGCATATCCGCTATCGCGATGAGGATATCCTGATTGTGAACAAGGGTGCGCCGCTGCCCACGCTGCCCGCCAGCCACATCACATCCGGCACGCTGCGCGAGCAGATGATCGCCATGCTGGGGGCGGACGAGAGCGTGTTTGTCTATCATCCGGTAAACCGGCTGGACAAGGGTACCAGCGGTCTTTTATGCATGGCACGCCATGCGCATGCGCAGCGACTGCTCACGAATCAGCTGCACACAGGCGGCTTTGTGCGCGAGTATCTTGCTGTGACGGAGGGCATACCGGCAGATATGCAGGGGACGATCGACGCGCCGATTGCGCGCATGGGTACAGGCGCGCAGCGCGCTGTGCGCGAGGATGGACGCCATGCCGTGACGCACTATCGCGTGGAGCGCGCCGGGGAAAAACGTGCGTTGCTGCGTCTTCGCCTGGAAACCGGGCGTACGCATCAGATTCGCGTACATCTGGCACATATCGGCTGTCCGATCGCGGGCGATTATCTCTACGGGACAGAACTGGCTCAGATCCGGGGCCGCTTTGCGCTGCATTCTGCGCGCATCGGCCTTCTGCAGCCGATCACCGGCGAGCGCATCGAAATCGACGAACCGCTGCCGCCGGAGCTGGAAGCGCTGCTGTAAGGGGTAGGAACGGAGAGGACGCCGGGGGGCGCCGGGGGGGACGCCGGGGCGGCTGCCCCGGACCCTGCCTAAGGGACATCTATCTCCTCGCTCGCCGCTCGTGGGTCAGGGCAGCTCTGACAGCCCACCGGGCTGTCATTCACTCCTGCCCCAGTTCGAAGAATCCGAACCCTCAGACTCCCTTTTTCGCTTCGCGGCGGCTTGAAGCAGCCTTGCAGGGGCACAGCGCTGCTCTGCCCAAAGGAATAAGCAAAAGAGACATAGAACGCGTCTCCTTCCGGCATCCTATGGGATGTGGAAGGGGGAATTTTATGAGCAGATCAAAGCACAGGCAGCACGGCGGCGTGAAGCAATGGAATCCGCCGCCGCTGGGCAGGCAGGCGGATTTGCCGCTGGAGCGAACGGCGAATACCGTCAGCGCGACGGAATGCACGGGGCTGGAGGCGCAGCCGGCGGTCAGCCGCAGCGCGGCACAGAGCTATACGCAGCTTTACGGCATACATGAGCAGAAGTCACAGGGTAATATCGGCAAGGACAATCCGCGAAACGATCCGTCGGAGATTCGCTTTCACAGGACAGAGGAATAAGTAAATGCGCAGTCCGCACAGGCTGCGCATTGTGCTTTGGCGGCAGGAAACTGCGAAGGCATGCTGCACGATGATACCGGAAGTTTAGGCAACCATATCGCCGACGATACGGTGCAGGATATCCATGTATTCCTGGCCCAGCGGCGTGGGGCGGTAGTCCTTGTGGGTGATGACGCCGATGCGGATGATCTCGTCGACTTCCAGAGGGATGGAGATGATATCGTCGCCGCGCAGGTACGACGGGCAGATGCCCGAGGAAATGGTGTAACCGTCCGTGCCGACCATCAGGTCGATGATTGTGCCCTTGTCGGTGACCTTGATGCTGCGGTCATGATTGAGCGTGGAGAGGATTTCTTCCGAATAATAGAAGGCGTTCTGCTCGCCCTGATCGTAGGTCAGGCACGGCAGGGACACCAGATCGGCCATGGTGACGCTGGTTTTGCCTGCGAGCGGATTATGGCGGCCCACGAAGATATGCGGCCTTGCGGCAAAGAGCTCGGAAAAGACGAGATTTGCCTCGCGCAGCGTCTTGCTGATGACGGCTTCATTAAATGTGCTCATATAGATGACGCCCATCTCGCTGCGCAGGTTCTTGACGTCCATGATGGTATCATAGGTTTTGCCCTCGCGCAGGGTGAAGTCGTAGGCGTGGCTGGAATGCGTGCGCACCAGCTCGATGAACGCGCTGGAGGTGAACGAGTAATGCTGCGTGGATACGGAGAAGCGCTGGCGCACGGCCTGGCGCGCAATGTATTTTTCCTCGATCAGCGCAGCCTGCTGCACCACCTGGCGCGCATAGCCCAGAAACTCTGCTCCCTCGGGCGTGAGCAGGATGCCGCGGCTCTTGCGTACGAAGATGCTTATGGCCGTTTCCTCTTCCAGTTCGCGGATGGCGGCGGACAGGCTGGGCTGGGCGATGAACAGAGACTTGGCTGCCTCGGTGATGGAGCCGCGCTCGGCGACCTCGATGACGTATTTAAGCTGCTGAAGGGTCATGGCGGTTCTCCCTGTACGTTTTTCCGAATTATAACACGGGATGAGTTCATATTCAATATATAATATAGGATAAAGCTATGATACGCCATACTTTAATCATGTTTGCCTATGCGTGGAAAGTGCGATATAATAGGCAACGTCATCAGTCGTGACAAACAATTCCTGCAAGAGAAGCGGTTCACCGCCGAAAGGAGACGTCCTCGTGGCGCTTATTGAACTCAAGCACCTGACAAAGACGTTCAGGGGCAAGACCCAGACCGTTGAGGCTCTGAAGGACATCAACCTGGAAATCAACCAGGGCGATATCTACGGCATCATCGGCATGTCCGGCGCGGGCAAATCTACGCTCGTGCGCTGTATCAACTTCCTGGAAAAGCCGACCGGCGGCAATGTTGTCATCGACGGCAAGGATCTGGCGAGCCTCACGCCCAAGGAGCTGCGCCAGCTGCGTCAGGAAGTATCCATGATCTTCCAGCACTTCAACCTGCTTCAGCAGCGCGACGTGCGCGGCAACATCGCTTTTGCGATGGAGATTGCCGGCATGAAGAAGGCCGATATTGACAAGCGTGTGGACGAGATGCTGGAAATCGTCGGCCTGACCGACCGCCAGCACAACTATCCCAGCCAGCTGTCCGGCGGCCAGCAGCAGCGCGTGGCCATCGCCCGTGCGCTGTCCACCAATCCGAAAATCATCCTGTGCGACGAGGCGACCAGCGCGCTCGATCCGCAGACGACGACCTCGATTCTCAACCTGCTGCGCGAGATCAACAAGAAGATGGGCATCACCATCGTGATCATCACGCACGAGATGAGCGTTGTGGAAAGCGTATGTACGCATGTGGCGATCATCGATAACGGCGACCTTGTGGAGAACGGCACGGTGGAGGATGTGTTCTCCCAGCCCAAATCCGCTGCGGCGAAGATGCTCATCTTCCGCAAGGACGGTGCGAGCGCCGGCATCATGGGCGACCGCATGATCCGTATCGTCTTCGAGGGCAACGCTTCCAGTGATCCTGTCGTTGCCAGCCTGGTGATGGAATGCCACATCGCTGTGAACATCATGTACGCGGATACCCGCGATGTGAACGGCAAGGCCTTCGGTCAGATGATCCTGCAGCTGCCGGACGACAAGCTCCAGCAGGAGAAGGCCATCTACTACCTGCAGAGCAAGGGCCTGCACGTGGAGGAGGTGAACGGCAGTGGCGCTTGAAAAGATGATTCCCCTCATGCTTGACGGCATCCGCGACACGATGTACATGACCACCGTGTCCACGCTGTTCGCGTATCTGCTGGGTCTGCCGCTGGCCATTGCTCTGGTGCTCACCTCGCCCAAGGGGCTGGCCCCGCGCCCGCTGATCTATCGCGTCATGGACGCTGTGGTCAACATCTTCCGTTCCATTCCGTTCCTGATCCTGATGATCCTGGTCATTCCGCTGACCCGTCTGATCGCCGGCAAGGCTTACGGTTCCACGGCGACGATCGTTCCGCTTGTCATCGCGGCAGCGCCGTATGTCGCCCGCATGATCGAGAGCTCCCTGCTGGAGGTTGACCCGGGCGTGATCGAGGCTGCGCAGTCCATGGGTGCTTCGATTCCGGAGATCATCTTCAAGGTGATCATTCCCGAGGCGAAGACCTCGCTGATCGTCGGCGCGACGATTTCCTCCGGTACGATCCTCGGCTACAGCGCGATGTCCGGCGCCATCGGCGGCGGCGGCCTCGGCCAGATCGCCATCTCCTACGGCTACAACCGCTACCAGACCGACGTGCTCCTGGTTACGGTGATTCTCCTGATCATCCTGATGCAGCTTATCCAGCTTGTGGGTATGTACATCTCCCGCAAGACGGACAAGCGCGTCAGGGAGTGACGGGAGAGGGACGTTAGGGCTGCCGCCCTAAGACCCCCTGAGGGACATTGTCTCTCAGACTCCCGATTACGCTTCGCGGCGGTTTGAAGAAACTGAGCAAATTGGATCCAAGGCATCGAAGCCTTGAAATATCGACCTCATATCCCATCATAAAGAAGGAGAGAAAACACTATGAAGAAGCTGCTTACCATCGCTCTGGCCCTCGTTCTCGTTTGCGCCCTGGCAACCGCCAGCGCCGCCACTAAGCTTGTCATCGGCGCGTCCTCTACGCCGCATGCCGAGATCCTCGAAGCTGCGAAGGATCTGCTCGCCGCCAAGGACATCGAACTGGAAATCGTCGTATTCGACGATTATGTGCAGCCGAACCTGCAGCTGGACGCCGGTGATCTGGATGCCAACTACTTCCAGCACATCCCGTATCTGGAGAGCTTCTGCGCCGATAACGGCACCAAGCTCGTTTCCGCCGGCGCTGTGCACTATGAGCCGATGGGCATCTACACCAACCTGAAGAAGGCGTACACCCTGGAGACCATCCCGGAGAAGGCTGTCATCGCCGTGCCGAACGACCCGACCAACGAAGCCCGCGCGCTTGAGCTGCTCGAGGCTCTGGGCCTGATCACCCTGTCCAACGACGCCGGCACCGACGCCACCGTGCTGGATATCGCCGAGAACCCGAAGAAGATCGACGTGCAGGAATTCGAAGCTGCCGCTGTGCCGCGCATGCTGGCCGACGTTGACCTGGCGATCATCAACTCCAACTACGCGCTGCAGGCCGGCGTTGAGGTTGTGGGCACCGCGATTGCGACCGAGTCCTCCGACATCGCCTATCCGAACATCATCGCTGTCCGTGAGGGCGACGAGCGCGCCGAGCTGAAGACCCTGGTTGAGGTTCTGCAGAGCGAAGAGATGGTTCAGTGGATCAAGGACACCTACGGCACCTCCGTTGTCCCGACCAAGTGATTCTCAAAGCATGAATAAAGAGAGACAGCCCGTTGGGCTGTCTCTTTTTGCGCATTGGGGATATTTAGTTCACTAAGCAGCTTGAAACCGCCGCGAAGCGAAGAAGGGTCAAGGGATGAAATCCCTTGTCAGGGGTTTG
>JAFQIF010000227.1 GCA_017397695.1 Clostridia bacterium | reverse complement strand
GGCCTTAGCCAAGTACAACATTGTACTTGGCTAGGTTGCCTGTGGGCGGCGTCCAGTGGACGCAGAAAAGCCCACGGGCAACGCCCGGGAGCGCTTCATGCAGAGCAGCTTTCAGCCTCGGCTTTAGCTGGGGCTTTTTCATATCCAATCGCCAATGTTTTATTATCCGGCTATTCCAGCTAATGTGCAACATAGTACTTGGCTAGCGCGTAGCCGGGCGCGCCCGGTGGGCGATGCAGCCCGGCGAAGCGGCCCGGGAGCGGGTATCGCAGACCCCCAAGAGGGTGTCTTTTTTATTTGTCCCCGGACAGCGCCTACTCTCCCGGAGCGTACCGGCTAAGTACAGCATTGTACTTGGCTAGCGCATGACGGTCTGCTCGTAGTCACGCAAGTCTTTTAGAATTGCAGCAAACCATTCTCATCATATTTGAAATCCGGTCCCCATGCAACTTCCCAGTAATAGCCATCTAAATCAGCAAAATACGCATGATATCCGCCCCAGAATACTTCCTGCGGCTCCTTGACGATGCTTCCGCCTGCGGCTCGCACAAGCGCAATCACCTCATCAACTTCTTCCTTGCTGTCCACATTGTAAGCCAGCGTGATGCCGCCGAATCCATTGCCGATTGCAGGCGGGTGATTCGGATTGATGTCCTCTGCCAGCAGGTTCAGCGGATATAGTTCGAACTTTGTGCCGGGTGTATCAAAAAAGCACACGTGAGGGCTGCTTTCTTTGCAGTCTGTGTGAAAACCTAACTTGTCACGATAAAAGGCAATGGAACGCTCCATGCTGCGCACACCCAGACAGATACAGGTAATTTTATTCATCGTGATTCCTCCGTATCGTTTTACCCTGCTGCTGCCTTATTCTACAGGAACATGAAGAAATCCTTTGGCGTGTGCAGCAGAACCCTCTCACACCCTCTCATCCTCCTCAATATGCCCAATTTCCCAGTGGATCAGAAAGCTGAGCGCACCGCGCAGCACAATGATTGCACCGACGGTGGCGATTTCGCGCAGATCCCGTGCGATAACCGTGCGCAGAATTTCGCCGCCGAGCTTGAATTCCAGACCGAGCGCCAGCGAACGCGCCAGATCCAAACGGATATTGACTGCACGCCCCGTAAAATACCAGATAAAATCGCGAACGGCGCCGAAGAGAATCACAATGACGCCCATGATTTCCAGCAGATGGACGATCAGCGTGATGATGGTGTAAAACAGCGGTTCAAAAACTTCCGGCATATGCTTCCTCCCGATATGCTTTGTATGAGTATGTCCGGGATAAGGACTTCATATTGAATAAACTTTGATCTGGAATACGGGTGATTGAAAAAAGGACGCATTTGTGGTAATATGTTTTCTAGAAAATGGGTGGAAACTGAGATGCGCCGCCCAATCGATCAAGGAGGATATTGAATATGGAGCTGAAGGGCAGTAAAACTGAGAAGAACCTGATGACCGCGTTTGCCGGTGAGTCTCAGGCTCGCAACAAGTATACCTATTTTGCTTCCGTTGCCAAAAAGGAAGGCTATGAGCAGATTGCTGCGATCTTCCTGCAGACTGCGGACAACGAGAAGGAACACGCCAAGATGTGGTTCAAGGCGCTGGGCGAGCTCGGCAACACGGCCGAGAACCTGCTCCACGCCGCCGAGGGCGAGAACTACGAGTGGACCGACATGTACGCCACCTTTGCCAAGGAGGCCGAGGAAGAGGGCTTTACCAAGCTGGCGAAGCAGTTCGCGATGGTTGCCCAGATCGAAAAGACCCACGAGGAGCGCTATCGCGCGCTGCTGAGCAACGTGGAGATGAAGAAGGTCTTTGAAAAGGGCGAGATGACCATGTGGGAGTGCCGCAACTGCGGTCACCTCGTCATGGGTCTCAAGGCTCCGGCCGCCTGCCCGGTCTGCGCGCATCCGCAGAGTTATTTCGAGGTTCGTAAGGAAAACTATTGATTTGTTTTCACAGACGGTCTGCCGCTTGGCGGACCGTTTTTTCTATGTAATCATGCTGCTGCCTGTTTGCAGGCTGATAAAACAGTTTCAGTTATGAATTGACAGCCTTCAATTGACATGTTATGCTGAACAAAACAATGCGCAAGTGATTTGGAGGATACGTCGATGGAATATACAATGATGGAGAAACTGGGCGCGAAGGTTTCCCGCCTGGGCTTTGGATGCATGCGCTTTCCGCTCACGGCGGAGGGGACGATCGACGAGGCGCGCGCGGAAGCGATGCTTGATACCGCTTATAAGGCGGGTGTGAATTATTATGATACCGCTTATTTTTACCATAACCGCACGAGCGAAGCGTTTGTCGGCCGCGCGCTCAAGAAGTATCCGCGCGAGAGCTTCTATCTGGCGACCAAGCTGCCGCTGTCGCTGATTGAGAGCTTTGATCAGGCGAAGGAAATCTTTGAGGGCCAGTTTGCTACCATGCAGGTGGAGTATTTTGATTTCTATCTGCTGCACTGCATTAACGAAAAGAACTGGAAAACGACGCTAGATAACAACCTCATCGAATATCTCGCTGAACAGAAGAAGGCGGGCAAAATCCGCTACCTGGGTTTCTCCTTCCATGACAAGTATGAGCTCTTCGAGGAAGTGCTCAACAGCTATGACTGGGATTTCTGCCAGATTCAGCTCAACTACATGGATACCGATATCCAGGCTGGCATGAAGGGCTATCAGCTCTGCTGCGACAAGGGTATTCCGGTGGTCGTGATGGAGCCGGTCAAGGGCGGCAGCCTGGCCACGCTCAGCGATGATATTGCGGATGTGTTCAAGGCTGCGCATCCGGACTGGTCCGTTGCGTCCTGGGCGATGCGCTGGATCGCCAGTCTGGACAACTGCAAGGTGATCCTTTCCGGCATGAGCGACGAGGCGCAGGTTGCGGACAACCTGGCTACCTTCGCTGCGCCGCAGATGCTTTCTCAGGAGGATATGCAGGTGGTCGCCAAGGTGCGCAGGATGATCGAGGAGCGCACGTTCGTCGGCTGCACGGACTGCAAATACTGCATGCCCTGCCCGTTCGGCGTGGATATCCCGGGTAACTTCCGCATGATGAACGACTTTGCCAAGTACAACAACGAGCGCGGTCTCGCTTTCCGCTGGAGCGATATGGACGAGGGTGCGCGCGCGGATAAGTGCAAATCCTGCGGCAAGTGCGAAACGGCCTGTCCGCAGGCTCTGCCCATCCGCGAAAAGCTGCACGCTATTGCGGCGCGCTTGAACGGCTGAAGATAATCTGCTTCAATGACAGCGGCCTGCTTGACAGGCCGCTGCTTTCATGCTATCATTTCATCAATCCATGAAATGATGAATAATTTCGTTAGGGGGATTTCATATGAGTGATCATCAGCCCAGGGAGTCTGTCTGCTGCTGCAATCATCAGCAAGAGGAAATCAGCTGCGGCTGTAAGCATGAGATGCATAGCTGCTCCTGCGCTCACGAGCATGAGGAACACCAGCATGGGTGCGCCTGCGGCTGCGCACATGAAGAACATGATCATAGTTGCTCCTGTGGTCATGATCACGGATCGCATGAACACGGATGTACCTGCGGCTGCGGACATGACCACGGTGGTGATGAGGATGCGAGGGAAGAACTGCCGCGTCTGCTGCTGGCGCTTGGCCTGTTTGCGGCAGGCTTGCTTCTGCCCATACCTGCGTGGCTCAAGGCGGCGCTGCTGCTGGCTTGCTATGTCGTCTCCGGTCATGATGTGCTTGCAAACGCCTGGCGCTCGCTGACGAAGGGACGCATGCTCGATGAGCATTTTCTGATGGCAGTTGCCTCTGTGGCGGCGATTGCCATCGGCGAGATGACTGAAGGCTGCGCAGTTATGCTGTTTTATCAGGTAGGCGAGTGCTGTCAGGCGTACGCTGTGGGTCGTTCGCGCAAGCGGGTAAAAGCGCTGCTTGCGCTCAAAGCGGATGAGGCGTTTGCGCTGCGCAGCGGCGAATTCACGGCGGTAGATCCGGCGGAAGTTGCCGTTGGCGAGGAGATTCGCGTACGTCCGGGCGAGCGCGTACCGCTGGATGCGGTGGTGGTCAGCGGCATGAGCGAAATGGACACCTCTGCGCTGACCGGTGAGAGTATCCCGCGCAATGCGCAGCCGGGTGACAGTGTGCTCGCAGGCTTTGTGGCGAAGAATGGCGTGATCACCGCGCGTGTGGAAAAGCCGCTGAGCGAGTCCTCCGTCAGCCGGATTCTTTCGCTGGTGGAGGAAGCGCAGGAACGCAAAGCGCCTGCCGAGCGCTTCATCACTGCCTTTGCCCGCGTATATACGCCGATCGTTGTGGGTCTGGCGCTGCTGCTGGCGCTTGTGCTGCCGCTGCTGCTGGGCGGCTGGCGCATGTGGATCTATCGGGCGCTGACATTCCTGGTGGCCTCCTGTCCGTGTGCGCTGGTGATCTCCGTTCCTCTGTGCTATTTTGCGGGTATCGGAGCTGCGGCGCGTCAGGGCATTCTGATCAAGGGCGGCGACAGCCTCGATGCTCTGTGCCGCGTGAAGGCCTTTGTGCTGGATAAGACCGGTACGTTGACTACCGGCGCATTCAGCGTGTATCATGTGCATCCGGCAGATGGGTATGGTGAAGACGATGTGCTGGCGATGATTGCCGGCGCGGAGCGTGACAGCAACCATCCGCTGGCGCAGGCGGCAGTAAATGAAGTCGAGGCGCGCGGCATTGCGCCCGTTCATGCTCAGCTGGTCAGCGAGATGGCGGGGCGCGGCGTGCAGGCGGCTGCAGCGGATGGAAAGGTGATTCTGGCGGGCAATGCGACGCTGATGCGAGAAAGCGGCGTCGCGTTTGACGAAGCGGACTGCGGCGTAGACGGCGCGAGAATCTATGTTTCTGTGGATGGAAAGGCTGTAGGTTTCATCTGTCTGCAGGATGTGATCAAGCCCGGCGCGAAGGAAGCGATCGCGCAGCTGAAGGTGCAGGGTGTCGGGCGTATGGTGATGCTCACCGGCGACCGCGAAGCGCCCGCGCAGGCGGTTGCGGATGAGCTCGGCGTGGACGAAGCGCATGCGCAGCTGCTGCCCCAGGATAAGCTGAATCTGCTGGAGAACATCTGTGCGCAGGATGCTGCAGCGTTTGTCGGAGACGGCATCAACGATGCGCCGGCGCTGATGCGCGCGGACGTGGGCGTGGCCATGGGTGCATTGGGCAGCGATGCGGCGATCGAGGCGGCGGATATCGTGCTGATGACCGATGGGATGGATCGGCTGCCGCGCATGCTTTCGATCAGCCGCCGCGTGCGCCGGATCGCCCGGCAGAATGTGGCGATCGCCCTTGGCATCAAGGTTGGCGTGCTGCTGCTGGCAGCGCTGGGCATGGCCGGTATGTGGGCTGCCGTGTTTGCCGATGTGGGTGTGGCGCTGATCTGCGTGCTCAATGCCATGCGCGCCATGCGCGAAGGCCTCTCTTGACAGAAAGGCGCGCGCATGATATCCTGCCCATATCACCATTAAAGGAGAGATTGTCATGGAAGAAATCATCAAGAGCGAGCATCGCGCGATTGTTTTTAAGATGAACCGCAAGCAGGCAGCATCCGTCGCCCGCTATATCAAGGATCACTCCGGCTCCCCGGAAGTCATCTTCGCCGTGGATGTGGATACTCTGGAGCTGATCATCCAGGCCAAGAACGCCGTGGAGGACGATGTGCTCGTGCTCGAGGGCGAAGAGGACGTTTTCGACGTGGAAGAGGAAACCATCGAGGAGAACGAAGAGGTCTGGGAGGCCATCGAGGAAGCGCTCGAGAGCGCCGGCGACGAGGAATAACGAGGGGATGTTAGGGCTGCCGATCCGGGGAACTTGATTGGGGATGCTGTCCCCCCCTGGCAGGGATATTGGGTTCGGGGAACTCGCATAGTCGCAGCTATCGGCTGCTCCTTGCGATTCCCGACGTTCCGCCTGCCTGTTTCCGCCACTGGCGGCGGCAGGCTTCAGTCCTCTGCACCCTTCTTCGCTTCGCGTGAGTTTTAAGCAAAAAGGCAATAATAATGGACGCAGGATATTTCCTGCGTCCGTATTTTTATATAGGCTGTTTAATGCTGCCACAAGCGAGCATGGGGTTAAGGAAATCGGAGCTGAGCGCGCCCAGTGGGCGGAACAGCGAAGCGGAGATGGGAACAGAAAAGGAGCCGACAGGCGACTATTGAGGTTCCCGGACCGAAGTCCCTTGGCGGGTCCGGGCGGCAGCCCGGCGTTCCCTGACGTCACTCATCGATTTCCTGCACGTGGCTCAGCGCCAGGTGAATGATCTCGCGCGGATGGCAGTCGGCCAGGGAGTAATAGAGCATCTTGCCTTCGCGGCGCACGGTGATCAGGCGTGCGGCCTTGAGCGCCTTGAGCTGATTGGATACGGCGCTGGGCGTCATGTTCAGCGCCTGCGCCAGCGCGCCCGCGCACAACTCGCAGGAATCCAGCGCCAGCAGGATCTTAAGCCGGGTGTCTGCGCCCATGGTCCGGAAGAATTCCGCCAGCGCGGCGATGCTTTCCTCGCCGGGCATGGTGCGCTGCACCTGTTCGGGCGTCGGGCAATGACAGACAGATTCTTCCATGCGGGCCTCCTCAAAGCGCAAAGCGATACTTTGACTCATGGTATCGTATCATGCGGGGTTTGTCAAGCGCTCAATGTCTGTGAAAGACGGTATAAACCCGCATGAAACAGGCAAAAGTAAGGCGCACAAGGAGGTTGATCCCAGTGAAGAAGTGGAACATGATGCTGCTGGCGCTGCTGCTTTTGACCATGCCGGCGGCGGGCAGCGCGCAGGACTTGCCGGAGCTGTTTACGCAGGTATATCAGAGCGTGGGCGAGGGCCTGCTGCAGGGCACAGCGCTTGCCGCGCAGGCAGCCCAGAAGGAGCTGACGCTGGAAATGACGGCGGACAGCGAACGCCTGGAGGCGGGCAAGAAGGTACGCCTTACGATCACGGCCGGTAATCCGTTGCCGCAGGAAGCGCCTGTCGCCTTTACGCTGGCGCTGCCGGAGCGCGTGAGGGCGTCCGGCGAAACGGTATGGGAGGCGGTGCTGCCGGCTGCAGAGCTGGATGACGCGACGGGTGAACTGGCCGCGTCGGTAACGACGATCACGCGTGAACTGACACTTATGCCCGGCGGCGGAAGCGAGCAGTGTGCGCTCACTTGTGAGATGGCGATGGGTACGCGTTTTTACCGTGCGGGCACACAGCTCGCGCTGTGCGTGCCGCGCATCAGCGTCAGCGCGCAGCTGGAAGATGAGGCGCATGGCAGAATTCAGCCGGGTGATACATTCGCTTACCGAGTGAAGATTATCAACAGCGGCAATGCGCCCAAAGATGTTGCGCTGGAGATGATCCTGCCGCAGGACGCCGAACCTGTGCTGCCCCTGCCGGCTGGCTTTGCACAGGAGGGCCGGAAGCTCTGCGGACAGGTACAGATGGATGCAGCGGCAGAAGCTGAGGCGGAAACGGAACTGGTGTTCCCGATGACGGTTGCTGAAGGCGCGCTCGACGGCGACACGGATGCACAACGCCTGATGGCGGCGACACTGCGCGCGGATGGAGAGCATGTGAATATGCCGCGCGTGCAGGTCTGCGCGCCGAAGATCAGCGCGCGGCTGATGACGCCCAAGGAGAGCTTTGAGGCGGGTGAGGAATCCGTGCTGAGCATTGTGCTTGTCAACAGCGGTCTGGCCGGCGGCGATGCACGCCTTTCCTGCGTGCTGCCTGAGGGGCTTGTGCTGGCGGATGCGCAGAAAAAAGCGCCGAGGGCAACGGACGAACCGGAAAAGGCGGTTATCGCGGAGGGGGAAGACGGCCTGCCGGGCGTAGGCGAGGAGATTCCTGTGCAGCAGGAACAGATGCTGCCGGTGATGACGCAGGAGGACAGAACGCTGGTATTTGATGTGCATGTCGGCGCGGCAAAGGAGACGGCGGACGGCGTAATCGCCCATACGCAGGTGATCGAAATTCCCGTGCGGGCGAATGTCCCGCAGCAGATGACGGAAGCGCTGATGGGCGCGTCGCTGGCATGGACCGTGGACAATGGCGATACGCAGCTGGGCGAGGCGGTGGCGCTGCGCGTGCATCCCAGAGAGTTTCTGGGCATGACGCGCGCAGACTGGAACGGCGTGTTCTGGACGAGTGTGCTGCTGCTTTTGACAGTGGTTTGTCTGTATGCGGCGATCCACAAAGATAAGAAAGAAGAGGAATACTGCTTCGAATAACCCCAAAGGCCGGGACGGTATATGCCGTCCCGGCCTTTGGCTGCCAAGGAAAGAAAAAAAGGGCCGGACGTCTGTCCGGCCCTGTCAGGCTTCGCCTGCCGTCAGCGCGCATTCCACGGCGCTCAAGCGCGCGGCGGCCTGCTGGCAGAAGGCTTCGGTATGCGCTGCGCGTTCGCTACCGGGCAGGGCGATGTATTCCTTGATCAAGCTGACCATGCCCTCGGTTTCCTGCATCAGTCTGGCCTTGCTGGTCTGTTCGTCGTCCAGCGCGATGCGCAGCATATCGCATTGTGCGCGCAGGCGGTCTGCGCGCCGCTGTGCGTCGCTGTCCGTCAGACGAGGTGCTTCTCTGGGCGTGAGTGCCAGCGAGAGCAGATGATCCAGCGAAGAAAACAGCTGCGTCAGCTGCTCGTCGCCGGATTCCGCCGCCTGCAGGCGCATGCGTGGCAGTGGGCTTTCCGTCTCCTGCTCTTCCTGCGCGTAGGGGCTGACATAGGGTACGCCCTCGGCGCTGAGCTGATCCATCACCTTGCGCACCAGCTCGGGGCGCGTTCGTACGGTGGAGCGATACTTGTTCTGGTAGCGCAGCATTAGTGTGCGGTCGCCGCCGGCGAGCTTGCGCACGCAGGCGCGCACGCTCATGCCCTGCGCGCGGGCGGTGAGCACGTGGCGCATCAGCTGTGTCACTTCGTCCGGGCTGAAGGTTTCAAACGGCAGCGCCCGGCCCATGCCGTCGGCATCCTGCGTGCGTATCTGCGCATAGTAGAAATTGCGGATGGAATTGGGCTTTCTGCCCAGCTCCAGTGCCAGGCGGTCAAACACGCTGCGCAGCGATTCGCCGCTTTCGGCTGCTTCGTCAATGCGGCGCCTGAGCGCTTCGATTTCGTTTTTCTGCCAGCCGCCGTGCGGTCCGCGAACCGGACGATGGACCATGGCGGATTCGTCCGGCCGGATCAGGCCTGAGGACATTTCCATCTTCTTGTCCCTCCTTGGGTCTTCTTCCGCTCAACGGCGGGAATCTGCAGCCCCTTTCGGGGCTCCTTTGCATATAAGGATGTACATGCTGACGGCACTTTATACAGTTTGGCCCTCCTGTGGTGACTGACGATAACAGTCTATGTATGCAGGGCGGCTGCAATGACCGGGCTTGATGGGCAAGAGCATTGAACAATCAGGAAAATTGCGGTATAATAGATCAAAATGCCGCGCTGTGCGCGGCGCTGGAGGCGCTTTATGATGAAGTATGTGCTTGTGATCGGCGACGGCATCGCAGATGAACCGGTGGAGCAGCTGGGCGGCAAAACGCCGCTTGCCGCGCTCGACTGTCCATATATCAATACCCTTGCAGGCGGAAGACTGGGCATGTGCCAGACCGTGCCCCATGGCGTGAGCGCAGGCAGCGACACGGCGATCCTGTCCATCTTCGGCTATGATCCGCGTACCTGCTATACCGGCCGCTCGGCTCTGGAGGCGGCGGGCATGGGCGTGATGATTCGGCCGGGCGAAACCAGCCTGCGCGTGAATCTGTGCGCGCTGGAGGGCGAGAGCTTTGACACGGCAAAAATCCTCTCCCACAACGGCGGCAGCATCGAGGGTGAGGAAGCCGTGACGCTGATGGAGGACCTGTGCGCAGATCCGCGCTTTGCCTCTCTGGCTGCGGCGATCGGCTTTAAGATTCACGTGACGTCGACCTTCCGCCATACCGGCGTGATCGACGCGGCGCACGAGCCGGACAGGGCGAAGATGCGCTTTACCGAGCCGCACAATATTCTGGGCAGCGAGGTGGCCGGCTATATGCCCAAGGGCGAGCTGGGGGCGGAGCTGACAGCGCTCATGCGCGTCTCCTTTGAGATCCTGCGCGATCATCCGGTCAATCATAAGCGCCTTGCCGAGGGCAAGCTGGCGGCCAACTGTATCTGGCCGTGGGGTCCGGGCGCGGCAATGAGCCTGGATTCCTTTGAATCTCTGTATCACAAGAAGGGCAGTGCGGTGTCTGCTGTGCCGCTGGTATGGGGCATTGCGAACCTGTGCGGCGTGGATACCCCGCGCGTGGAGGGTGCAAATGCCGAACTGGATACCAATTATGAGGGTAAGGTGGATGCGGTGATCGCGGCGCTGGAAGGCGGCGCGGACTTCTGCTGCATCCATGTGGAAGCGCCGGATGAGTGCGCGCACGGCGGCGACGTCGAGGGCAAGTGCGAGGCCATCCGCCGTTTGGACAGCCGCGTGGTAAAGCCCCTGCTTGAGCGTCTGCCGGCTGTCGATCCGGAGTATCGTGTGCTGATCCTCTCCGATCATCCGACGCTGCTTTCTACCCGCGGCCACGACGGTAATCCCGTGCCGTTTGCCATCTACGACAGCACGAAGCCGGGCAAGCCGCGCAAGTTTGACGAGGAGCATGCCCGTGCCACGGGTGATTTCCTCACGGAAGGCCCGATGCTGCTGCGCGCGCTGTTTGCTTAAGCAGAAAAAGCTGGGAAGAAGATTTCGCTTTCATTCGTCTATATACCGAGACTTGTCGGCCGGAGGCCCATCATCATGTTCAAACGCATCATTCCCCTGTTGCTCTGCCTGCTGCTTTGCCTGCCGTGCGCGGCGCTTGGCGAGCAGGCTGCGGCCAATAATAAGCTGACGCACTATCTGCTCCTGGGGCAGGACGGCTACGCGGAGGAAATCGTCGAGGACGCGCGCACGGATACCATCGTCATCGTAACGCTCGATGAAACGTATAACCGGGTGATTATGACATCCGTGCTGCGCGACAGCAAGATCAAAAACCCCAACGGCAACGACACCAAAGCCAATCTGCTCTATCGCTATTTTGGCTTTGAGGGGATCGAGGGATGCCTGGAACGCGAGCTGGATATCGAGATCAAGGGCTCGGTGCTCATCAATTTTGAGCATGTGAAGCCGGTGATCGATGCGCTGGGCGGCGTGGATATCGAGATCAGCGAGGCAGAATACATTGCCATCCGCAATATTCTGCTGGGCAAGGACGCCAATATGCCCAAGGGACCGGGCATGACGCATATGACCGGACGCATTGCGCTGGCCTATATGCGCACGCGCGCTACAGGCTCCGGCGGCGATTTCAGCCGCACCCAGCGCCAGCGCAAGGTGGTTGGCCAGCTATTTGACAAGTGCCGCGATCTGTCGCTGATGGAGCTGGTGAACGTGTACAATCAGGTTTCCTCTGGCATGAAGATGAATCTGTCCGCGATGGATATCCTGGGCGCTATTTCCAAGGGCTATGGCCTGATCGCCAAGGGAGCTGTTTTTGAGGAATTCAGTATCCCGCAGAAGGGCACATATTCCTATGGCACCGTTGGCGATTCCTCCTCTGCGCTGGATGTACGCTGGAAGAGCAACCGGGAGAAATTCCACAGCTTACTCAATAATCCCTGACCGATTCAACATAAAAACAGGAGAAAATCCGGATGAACGTAAGACTACTTTGCATGTTTTTTCTGCTGCTGACGCTGTCGGCTACGTCCGCCCTTGGCGAGACGGTGCTCGATCTGTCCATGTTTGAGGACGGCGAGCCGCCCGCTGCCGAAAACTGGGCGGAAGCCGTATTTGAAACGCGCCCCTGGTACGAGCGCGAGGACGGCACTGACTGGCGCTATCAAAACGACGGCTCGGTGATTGTCACCATATCCGCCACGGGCGATGTGACCATCGGCGGTGACAGGCGCAAGAGCGGCAAGAATGTCTTTGACAAGCAGCTGGAGCAGGAACCGTCCGGACTGGGTTTTCCGTTTGAAAACACGCGCGCGATCTTCGAAGAGGACGACATGACGCTCGTTAATTTCGAGGGAACGCTGACCAATACCAAGAGCAAGACGAAGAATTCGTTCTCCTTTGCCGCGCCGCCGGAGTATGTGCAGGTGCTTTCCTCCGGCGATGTGGAAGCCGTATCGCTGGAGAATAACCACATCATGGATCACGGCGAGCAGGGTTATGCAGATACCTGCCAGGCGCTTGCCGGCGCAGGCATCCTCTACAGCGGGCATCTGGGCAGCAGCATCTTCACAACCGACACAGGCATTGAGATCGGGATGCTGTCCTATCAGACCTTCAACGGCAAGTATCCGGATATTTACGAATCGATCGAGGGCGATATTCGGATGCTGCGCGACGCGGGCTGCGAGCTGGTCATCGTCTCTTACCATTGGGGAGAGGAGAAGGACTATGTGCCCAACGAGCGCCAGGTGCCGCTGGGCCGCGCCACGATCGATGCGGGTGCGGATCTGGTCATCGGTCACCACAGCCACCGCATCAATCCGATTGAGGAATACAAGGGAAAGTATATCTGCTATTCGCTGGGCAATTTCTCCTTTGCGGGCAATACCCGTCCGGATGATATGGATACCTATATCTTCCAGCAGCGTTTCCGCGTGTATCCGGTGACGGGTGTGGTGGAAAACGAAGGCTTCCGCATCATCCCGTGCTCCATCTCCTCGCAGGAGAAGGTGAACGACTTCAAGCCGACCCCGGCGGACGATGCGCACAGCACCAAGATTGTCGAGCGGCTGCTGGAGCTGAACAAGAAGCTGGAGAAGAATTTCAAATCCACCGGCGTCACAGCGGTGACCGGTTATCCCACCGAGTGGATCACCACCTATTAAACACATCAAGCGGGCGCAGCCCGCTTTTTTCAAAGAGGCTTTTCCACCGCCGCGAAGCAAAGAAGGGTGCAGGGACGATGTCCCTGCGAGGGGTTTGGGGACATAGTCCCCAGGCGGGTCCGGGCGGCAGCCCGGCGTAGCCCCAGAAAGGAACTTATGAGCGAGAGAACCGAAACCCTCCGCGAGCTGTGCGCTGCTGCGGCGCAGCACAGCCGCCTCGTCATTACCGGCCACGACCGCGCCGACGTCGATTCCGTCGCCAGCTGCGTGCTGATGCAGCGCCTGCTTGATAGCTGGCATATTCTATGCGGGATTGTGCTCATCGAGCCGGATAAGCAGTCCCGGCGCGTGATGGCGCGCTTTGGCGTGGATGTGGATGCGCTTGCGGGCGAAACGAAGGACGGCGATCAGCTGATCTTGGTGGATCATCATCAAAGCGCACATGCGGGAACGGTTATCGCCTGCGTCGATCATCATCCGACGGATTATCCGCCCGAATATCCCTATGTGCAGCTGGAGGCGGACGGCGCATGTGCGGTGATGGTGCTGCGGCTGATGCAGGAGGCGGGTATAAGCGTTACCCCGGAGGAAGAGCGCCTGGCGATTACTGCGCTGTATCTGGATACGATCGCACTGAAAAGCGCGAAGATTACGAAGGAAGAAGCGGCATGGGGCGAACGAGAGGCGCAGCGGCTTGGGTTGGATGCAGAATGGCTCAGGCGCGAGGGCATGGGCCTGCGCGATATGCGCCTGCCTGCGCGGGAGTTGGCCATGCTGGGCAGAAAGGTCTATCAGTTTGGCGAGCGGCGTGTGCTGTCCACCTATGTGCAGACGGACGCGCTTGCCAAGGAAAAGCTGGATGAGATCCTGAACGTCCTGCGCGAGGAAATTGTGCGGGAACAGGCGGACCTGTGGGTGTATCTGCATCATGATCCGGTGCGTATGCGCTCCACGGAGTATGACCTTACGCCGGAGGGCTGGGTGGAAGTGATCGCGTATGATTTCCTTGCCTCGCGGGGCAAGGATGTGATGCCGCGCGTGGAGCGGGCAATGCGAAAGGGGAATGCGTGATGGCTGAATTTCCGCAGGAGCTGACAGCTGCGCTGGAAACGATGCTGGTCGGGAAAAACGCGGCTCAGCTAGAGAAGGACGCGAGGTCGATCAGCGAAAACTATCGCCTGCGCACGGGGCAGGGCAATCGTCTGCTGACGCGTGAGAATGAAGCGGCAGCCTATGCCGCGGCGCGCATGCCGGCGACCTTTGCTGCGGCGCAGACTGCGATGGACCATGCGCTGGAAGCGACCGGTCTGCAGCCGCGCACGCTGCTGGACTGCGGAGCGGGCACGGGCGCGGCTTCCTGGGCAGCGGCTTCGCTGATGGAATTGAACAAAATCACCTGCCTGGAACGCGAGGACGCCATGCGCAGTGTGGGCAGCAGGCTGATGCATGCGGGCTTCGGCGCACTGGCGGCGGCTGTGTGGGAAAGCTGCGACCTGACGGCGGACGCACCGCTGCCCACGGCCGATCTTGTCGTGGAGGGGTATATGCTCGGCGAACTCAGAGAGGAGATGCGCCTGAGCGTGGCGCTTAAGCTCTGGAATGCCTGCACGCAGATGCTTGTGCTCATCGAGCCGGGCACGCCGCAGGGTTTTGCCAATCTGGCCGCTGTGCGTGCACATCTGACCGGTTTGGGCGCGCATGTGGCTGCGCCCTGCCCGGAAGGATCAAAGGCCTGTCCGATGCATGGCGACGACTGGTGTCATTTTTCCGTGCGCGTGCAGCGTACGAAGCTGCATAAGCAGCTCAAGGGCGGCGATGCGCCCTATGAGGATGAGAAGTTCTGCTATCTTGCGCTTGTGCGAGAAGCGCCCAAGGCTGCATGCCATGCGCGTGTGCTGCGCCATCCGCTGATCAATCCCGGCCGCATTACGCTCACGCTCTGCGAAGGCGGCGAAAAGAAGACGCGCATCGTTACCAAAAAAGACGACCTCTGGAAGCGTGCCAGAAAGATCAGCGCGGGGGAGAGCGTTTGACGGGGGCGAGGACGTTGGGGATGCTGGGCTGCCGCCCGGACACGCCTGAGGGACATTGTCCCTCAGACTCCCTATTACGCTTCGCGCCGGTTTTAAGAGACAAGGCAAAAAAAATGGACACAGGATATTTCCTGCGTCCGAATTTTTATATGACTTGCTTGATGCCGCCGCGAAGCGGAAGAGGGGTGCAGGGACGACGTCCCCCAATGCATCTCTCGTTTCTTACAGCTTCTCGTATAGTCCCGCTTTCTTGAGCGCGGGCTTGAGCGCGCCAAGGAGGATGGGCGCGACGATGAAGGCAAAAACGGCGTTCATCAGGCTGCCGGGCAGCTTGGTGAGCATCTTGGCGGTCACGGCGTCCATGGTCAGGCCGTCGATCAGCTGGCCGGCGATGAAGGTCTTGAGCATATAGAGCGCGACATAGGTAAGCGCGCCGAGGACGGAGCCGAGAATGATCTTTGCGTGGCCGGTTTTGCCGGGCACATCCCTGCGCGCGGCGTGATAGCCGATCAGGCCGGCAACGAGGGCGATGGCGCCCTTGTTGATGAAGGTGATGATGCATTCGGCGCCCCAGCCGGCGACGATGTCATACAGGCCGGAGCCGATGCCTGCCGCCAGAAAGCCCGCGCCCGGGCCAAAGAGCAGACCGCAGAGCACGCACAGCGCATTGGTCATATGCAGCTGCGTGCCCATGAAGGGAATGCGGAAATAATTGACGACGAAGACGATGGCAGCCATTAGGCCGATAAAGCAGATTTTGAAGGTTTTGTTGCGGCCGTTTGCCATGTGGAGGACCCCTTCCTGTTGCTGGATTGATAAGAACATTATAGCACGAACTGGCATGTGGTAAAGTGCCAGTTTTTGGATATATGACCATGCCAGATTTGCGATTAAGCGGATGATGCGCCGTATTGAGCAGCGCAAAAAAGTATGATATAATGATAAAATCGATGGTACTATGTGCTTCATATCGATCACGAAGGAGATTGGTATATGAGAAATAACGAAAAGGCCCGAAGCGCTGCGCTGGTGGGCGGCATGACGCTGATGCTGTTTGCCGTACAGGCTGTGCTGATGGGCGGAACGCTTGCCCACGCAGGAACGCTGATGCAGACGCTTGTGCTCTCTGCGCTGTTTACGCTGGTGTATGGCAGCGCGATGGCGGCGTATGCATGTCTGGAGAAGCCGAAGACAGGCACGCTGGCGTTTACCTGCGTGTTTGCTGCGGTGACGATGATTGCACGCGTGAGCATGCTGGATTTTGTAACAGCGGATTATGTGTCCTTCCTCAGCGGATGGGTGAATATGTTCCACGAGGGCGGCTTTGGGCTGCTGGCGCAGAACGTAGGCGACTACAACCTGCTCTATCAGTATATCCTGCTGCTGATTTCCAAATCGTCCCTGCATGATCTGTATCTGATCAAGTATGTAACGGTGATCTTTGATTATCTGCTGGCGCTGGCGATGATGCGCGCTGCCGGCTGCTATGGCGGGGAGAAGGCAAAGCTGCCGGTTTTTCTGCTGATGATGATCCTGCCCACGACGCTGCTGGACGGCGCCTGTTGGGGTCAGTGCGACTCTGTATATATTTTTCTGATCATCATGAGCCTGTATTTCCTGGAAACCGACAGGCCCATGCGCTCGGCTGTCTTCCTGTCTGTGGCCTTTGCCTTCAAGCTCCAGACGATCTTCTTTTTCCCGGTGGTGCTGCTGGGCCTGATCCACAAAAAGTATGATTTCCGCCATGCGCTGGCCTTCTTTGCGGCGTATGTTGTCACCATGATCCCAGCGCTGATCGCGGGCCGCACGTTCCTGGATGCGGTCTCGGTCTATGCCAATCAGTCGATGGGCCAGTATTATGACCGCCTGAGCTACAATGCGCCGAACCTGTATCTCTTCTTCCCGATGATGGAGTTTGCCAGCAGCCAGGAATTCACCTGGATGCGCAGCATTGCCGGTATCGACAGCAAGGGCCTCAATGGCTATCTCAATCCGGATCTGTTTCCGGATCTGCAGCATGCGGCGCTGTATGCCTGCGTGGTGCTGACGCTGATTGCGGTGGTTTACTGGCTGATCCACTATAAGGAAATTACGCCGGATATGACGCTTGAGCTGGCGCTGTTCTTTGCAATTTTCCTGCCGTTTGTTATGCCTAAAATTCATGAGCGGTATTTCTATCTGGCAGATATGCTTTCGATTCTCTATGCAGTAAAGTTTGCCCGACGCAGGTTCATGCCGCTGCTGGTTGTAGGTGCATCGCTGATGAGCTATGTACCCTATCTGATGCGCCAGAGGCCGATCGATGAGCGCGTGCTTGCGCTGATGATGCTCGCCGCGCTGGCAGTGGTCTCGTATGATCTGCTTGCGCGCATGCGCGAAAACCGTGCGCAGATGGCGAAGGGAGGTGCGCGCTGATGATGGGCAGAATGCTCTTTGCCGTGGAATGCGCGGCGAGAAAGGCCGATGACTTCCTGACGAAGCATCGCCTGGTGTTCGCGGCGCTGCTTGGCGCGCTGCTTTCGGCGCTGCTGGCTGTGTATAATATCTCGTCCGGTCCGCTTTCCAACCTGAACGATATCGGCGGCTGGAGCAACCGAGCGCTGTTTATTCTCATGAGTGCGTTTGTGCATGCGAGCATGCTCATGCTCTGTGCGCTGCTGTCGCGCGTATGCTTTTCCCGCGTTGCGCTGCGTCAGGTGATTCTCACGGCAGGCTTTTTCATCATGCTGCTGGCGATCAATCAGAAGGCGTATGTGTATGTGAACGTCCTGCAGCCGCTGGTGCGCGCGATGGACGGCAGCTTTGCAGCAGGCATGCAGGCGGATACGCCGCTGGCAGCGCCTGCAAGGCTGCTGGTATACCTGATCACGCGCGGCCCAGTATACGATATGTATCTGCTCAAGCTCTTTGCCATTGCCTGCTGTCTGCTCATCGCGCTGCTGATTACGCGTGCGGCGGATCGGAACGGACTGGGTATCCGCGCGGAAGTGCTGCTCGCGCTGTGCATGATTCTGCCGCAGGGCTTCATGAACGCAGCCTGCAGCGCGCTTCCGGAGATTGCTGCGGTAGCGGCGCTGGGTGTATCGCTGACGCTGTGCTTTGGTATGAATAAGCCGAGACAGCTGCTTGGCACGCTCTGCTATGGCGCTGCCTGTGCGCTCAGCGGCGCATGCCTGTGCGCACTGCCCGCGTATGTGTATCTGGTCAATCGAGGGCGTATGACGGGGCGTCAGCTGGCGGCGGGCGCGCTGGTCATGCTGGCGCTGTGCGTACCGGCGGTGATCGGCGGCATGCCGGCCGTGCGGGCGCTGTGCAGCCTGTTTGATGCGAACCTTGGCATGCCTATGTATGCGTCCGGTGCGCCGGGCGTGGTCCACCTGATTCCGCGCGCGCTGGTGGAGGAGACGCCGCAGTACGCTGCGACGCTGCGCCATCTGCCGCAGCTGGATTTTGTGACGCATGCGCAGGAGTATTATACGCAGGAGCACTTTGTTCTGGTGATGCGCGGCTTTGCTCTGGCGGGTATTGCTGCGTATCTGGGCATATGTGCGCTGATGCGCGCGAGCAGAAAGGATGCGCTTACCCGCGTGCTGACGCTTGTGCTTGCTGCGCTGATCGTATGCCCGGGCGTGACCAGCGCGGCATGGCTGGCGGTGGACGTGCTCTGCCTGTATGCGATTCTCGCCCGGCCGCAGCTGCGCCTGCCTTCGTGCCTAGTGCTCTTTGCAACGATGACCTCGTCCAGCTATCCGATGACCGAGGAAGTCATGCTGCCGATGATTGCGGCCTTTGCGCTTTGCTTCGCCGCGCTGCTGATGCTGCTGGACGTGATCCCCGCGGGAAAAGAGGAAACGATTCATGAGCAATAAAAAGAAAGTGCGCATCCGCGTCATCTCCCGCATGGCGGAGCCGGACGGCGATGTGCATGAAATCAGGAATGCCCGTTCGGGCCTGCTTGATCATACGCCGGACGGCGTCGTGTTGGAGTACGACGATGTACAGGACGGGGAGAAGGCGCGCATTCTGCTGACAATGAAGCAGGGGCGCAGCGCAAGGGAAAACCGCGCGCGCATGCAGCGTAAGGGTATGATTTCCAGCCAGCTCACCTTTCTGCCAGGGCAGAAGGCGGCGTCCAGCTATGTGACGATGTACGGCGATATCCCGGTTGCGGTGGATACGCGCAGCGTGGAGATCGATGAAAACGAGAACGGCGGCGTGCTGAGGCTGGATTACGACGTGTACATGGGCGGCGCGATGACGTCCAGCGCGAAGATGGAGATCACATGGCGTGTATAACGGCGGCTGCACTGCGCCGGGCAGCGCGGGAAGCGATGCTTGCTTGCGGCGGACGCGGTTTTGTGCGCTTCCCCGATGCGGATCATGCGCTGCTGGTGACGGATGCGATACGCCGCTGCGCGGATGACGCGCAGAGAAGCGCGCTGACGGCGGCGCTGGAGGAAGCCGGCTTTGCCTGCGAGGTGAGAGAAGGGCTGCTCTACCTTGCGCCGCAGGATCATTGGCTTGCGCAGATCGATTGCGCGCCTGCGCGGGCAATCGACTGGTCAGGTGAGCTGCATTCTGTGCGTGCGCTGGCTATGCGCTGGCTTGACCGGGAGAGGCAGTCGCTGACGTGTGCCGGGCGGCAGCTCGTGCTGGATGCGCTGCGCCTTACCTGGAAGGATAGGTCGCATGTGCTTGCGGGTCTTGGGGGGCTGCGGGCTCAGGCGGCGGTGATGCAGAGAAACGCAGATACTAGCGGCCTGTATGAGGCCGGTGCGGTGTTATTGAACTGGTGCGACGACGAGGAGGGAACAGAGCATGAAGCTTGAATGGATCGGACACGCATGCTTTAGGATGACGGCACAGGACGGCACGGTGGCGATCACCGATCCCTACGACCAGAGCGTGGGCATCGATATGATTCCGCTCAAGGCGGACCTGATCACGATGAGCCACGAGCATCACGATCACAACGAGACGAGCATGATCGAAGGGAATCCCATCATCGTGCATGGCCCGGAGCTGGCGGCTGTTTCCGGTGTGACCAGCCGCGCAGTGATGTCGTATCACGACGATGTGCAGGGCGAAAAGCGCGGACGCAACGCGGTGCGCATCTTTGGTATCGATGGTCTGAAGATCGTGCATATGGGCGATCAGGGCTGCATGCCGGATGAGGATGTGCTCGAGGCGATTACAGATGCGGACGTGATGATGATTCCCGTCGGCGGTACGTACACGGTGGACGCGCAGGGCGCGAAGGCAATTGTGGATGCGGCAAAGCCGAAGTGCGTGATTCCGATGCATGTGAAGACGAAGCGCTGTCCGTATCCGATTGCGAAGGTGGAGGAGTTCCTTGCGCTCATGGGCGCCGCGGGAACGTCTGCATACAGCATGATCGAGATCACGGAGGATCACGTGCCGCAGGGCGTGCTGCTGATGCAGCCGCAGGCGGACGCGCTGTAACAGATACGGGGATAGAGGAAATAACGGAAGAAAAAGAGAATCCCATCATGAAAGGAGACATAAACATGAGCAGCATGAAAAGGCGCGCGCTGGTTATCGGCGCTGCGCTGGGGATCATCCTTTTTCAGACGGCGCTGGCTGCCAAAGCCGGCTATATTGAGCAGACGGGCGATGAGGCATATCACCTTGCGCATTTGCTTACGCATGACGATAAGGCGGTGTGTATCTGTACGGCCGATCTGGTCAAGGTGCGCATTGCGCCGGGCAGCGATAAGCTGCACGGCCGGATGATGGAGGGTGAGCAATTCGTCATCATTGACAGCTACAAGGAATGGCTGCGCATCGAAATCATTGGCGCTACGCCGGATAACCCGGATTCGCGGCGCGGTATGACCGGGTGGGTCGATCCGGCATATATCGACTGCGGCTGCGGCGAAGAGGCGTATTACGCGCAGAAAGATGCGCAGTAAGAAGCGGAGGGGGAGCGGATGCGGAGACTGACGAATGTTCAAGCCATGCGCTTTGTGCTTTTGTGGCATGGCTTGCTTGGCGAGCATCGCTTTGCGGGCAAGCCGGGCGCGTTGGATTTTGTGCGTCAGTCGGGCTGTATCCAGTTTGATCCCGTTGACGTGTGCGGCAGGAACGCAGAGCTGACGCTGTTTTCCCGCGTGAAGGATTTTACAAAGCAGATGCTGGAAGCGCTGCTCTATGAGGATCGGGCGCTCTTTGATTATACGGATAAGAATCAGGCGATCATCCCCGTGGAGGACTGGCCGTATTTTGCACGCTTTCGCCAGGAATCGCGCGAGAGCGGGCGGCGGTTTGAAGGGATGGACAAGCTGGAAGCACAGGCTAGGGCATATATCCTTGAGAATGGCCCGGTGGATTCCGCGCAGCTGCCGATCGAGGGAGATATCTTCTGGCACTCCGTGATCCATTGGAGCGGCAGCTGGCATGGGCAGAGCAACGCCGCGCGCTCGGTGCTCGAGCAGATGTATGCTTCGGGCGAACTGGTGATCCACCACAAGCGGGGTACGCGCAAGGTGTATGATCTTGCTGTGCGTCACATCCCCGAAGAAATTCTTGGCGCGCCGGATCCGCTTGGCGACGACTTTGAGCACATCAAGTGGCGCATGCTGCGGCGCATTGGCGCGGTGGGACTTTTGTGGAACAGGCCGTCGGACGCATGGCTGATGATCGGCGGACTGGATGCAGCGGCGAGAAACAGGGCCTTTGCCGAACTGGAAGCGGAGGGAAGAATCATCGCCGTGCAGGTGGAGGGCATCAAGCAGCCGCTTTACTGCCGTACAGAGGCGCTTGCGCTGCTGGAGCGTGCCTGCAGCGATGAAAAATTCCGTGCCCGATGCGAGGTCATCGCGCCACTGGATCCGATGATGTGGGACAGGAAGCTGATCCACGCGCTCTTTGGGTTTGACTATACCTGGGAAATCTATACGCCTGCAGCCAGACGGAAGTACGGCTACTATGTACTGCCGCTGATATATGGCGAGGGCTTTGTCGGGCGCGTGGAGGCCGTGGCGGATGAAAAGCGCGGCGCGCTGGATGTGCGCCGTATCTGGCTGGAGGACAGTGTTAAGCATACCCGGAAGCTGCATGGCGCAGTGCATGCCTGCATGAAGCGGCTGGCGCGCTTGAATGGCCTGAGAGAAGCAGGCTATGCGCAGGACGAATGGAAAGCAGAATAAGAGGAAGGCCGCCCGGTGCAGGAAGCTGCGCCGGGCGTTTTTGTACAGACAATCGCAAATTTCGCATGAGAAACCGCTTGATGTTTCGCAATCCTTTCTGTATAATATGGCGCTGGAATACACGCGGCTGCGCCGCTTAAACGGAGGATAACAAAATATGATGGAAAAGCTGAAGGCGTTCATCGTCGGCATGAAGCGCCCGAAGATGGAACGCAGAATTCCTGCGCTGTTTATTGCCGTGGCGCTGATGGGCTTTGGCGTAGCGGTGTTTGATATGATCGGCTTTGGTACCGATCCGTGCTCGGTAATGAATCTGGGCCTGAGCATGAACCTGGGCATCCCATTTGGCACGCTGCAGCTGATGGTCAATCTGATCATGATCATCTTTGTCATTCGCTATGATCCCAGCCGTATCGGCCTGGGTACGCTGGCGAATATGACGGTGGTGGGCTATGTGGCGGAGTTTTTCATGTATGTCATCGATCAGTTCCCGGCGCTGGCGACGCTGAGCCTGACGGCGCGCATCATCATCTTTGTGCCTGCGCTGGCGCTGTTCCTGCTGGCTGCGTCTACGTATATGTGCGTGGATATGGGTGTGGCGCCGTATGATGCGATTCCGCAGATCATCGCCGCTAAGAAGGGCTGGTCTTTCCGACTGGTGCGCACGCTGTGGGATTTTTTCATGATGGTGGGCGGCGCGCTGTTGGGCGCAACGGCCGGCCCGGTGTCCGTGGGTATCACGCTGTTTATCGGCTCGCTGGTCGCGTGGATGAGCGTGTACGTGCGCAGATTCTTTGACTAAGGCAGAATATCAGCGCCGTCCGGCAGGAAGCCGGGCGGCGCTTGCTTTTCCTTTGGCGGCATGGTATGATGAATCTGCCAAAATGAAATGATCGGGCGCAGGCCCGTTTAAGGAGAGAATCAGATGCATGAGGGTGTACCGGCCTATCTGGCGCAGCTGCTGTGCGCGCAATACGGCGAAGAAATGGCAGAGCGGATCGCACAAGGCTATGCTGCGCAGCGCGCTGTGACGCTGCGCGCCAATCCGCTCAAGAGCGATGCGGCGGCTGTGCGCGCGGCGCTTGCGGTAAACGGCATCGAGACGAACCCTGTTTCATGGTACGCCGATGCGATGATCGTGGAAAGTGCGCGCGAGGATGCGCTGACAAAGCTGGATATGTACGAGCGCGGCGAAATCTATCTGCAGAGCCTCTCATCAATGATTCCGCCGCTGCTGCTGGGCGCGAAGCCGGGCGAGAACGTGCTGGATATGGCGGCGGCGCCGGGCGGAAAGACGACGCAGATTGCCGCGCTGACGGGCAATCAGGCGATGGTGACTGCCTGCGAGATGAACAAGATTCGCGCTGACAGGCTCAAATACAACGTGACCCGTCAGGGAGCCACGCGCGTAACGGTGATGAACATCGATTCGCGCAATCTGGACGACCTGTTCTCTTTTGACCGTATCCTGCTGGACGCGCCCTGCTCGGGCAGCGGCACGGTGCAGCTGGGCAATCCCAGATCGAAAGGGCAGTTCAGTAAGGAGTTTCTGGGCAGAACGACGAAGCAGCAGGAAGCATTGCTGCTCAAAGCGCTCAGGCTGCTGCGCCCGGGCTGCGAAATGATCTATTCCACCTGCTCCGTGCTGCGCCAGGAAAATGAGGATATCGTTTTGCGCGTGCTCAGAAAGGCGAATGCAGAGGTTGTGCCGCTGGAGCTTTCTGCGTTTGACAGCGTGCCGCAGCTGCCGGTGGGCATTCCGGGGACGCTTTGCGTCTGCCCGGATGCGCTGCACGAGGGCTTCTTCATGGCGAAGATCAGGAGGAAGAAATAAGAGAAAAAAGCCCTGCATGCGCAAGGCTTTTCTCATTGATGCAGGTAAACAAAAAACCGCTGCGATTTGCAGCGGCTGGTGCCGGTGGTGGGACTCGAACCCACACGGGTCTCCCCAACGGATTTTGAATCCGTCACGTCTGCCATTCCATCACACCGGCGGGTGATTGTGGATGCCCATCCAGTATATCTGAATTGCGGCAGGAAGTCAAGAAAAACTCAAAGGCGCCGGCAATTTATCCGAGCATATCCAGATACAGGTCGCTGGTCAGGCGGCGAGGATGCTCGGTGGCATGGTAGCGGTCCAGCGCGCGCTCCTTTGCGGCGACGCCAGCCCAATGCCAGGCAGCTTCAAAGATAAACAAAGCGGTAA
The DNA here is from genome assembly GCA_017397695.1 of Clostridia bacterium. The sequence goes on along the minus strand of JAFQIF010000227.1, from coordinate 10,672 downwards.
AAAACAAGGTGCAAAGAATCAGCGGCACAGAAAATACTCCTTAAAACAACTGAAATCAAAGGTCGTCTGAAAACGAACAGAGGCGATTATATCATGTGAGGCGGGAATTGCAAAGCGAAGGTTTATTACATTTTTGTAAAAAATAAAGAGAGGACAGTGCATAGAGCGGGAATCTTAACGTGTACTTGACGTCCTGACATGCTATAATGCAGATATAAAATCGGAGGCAATTGCAGATGATGAAAAAAGCGCTTTTCTGGCTCAGAGACGCACTCGTGCCGCGCGGACAAACGAAGAAGGAATTTGCGCGCGACATGTGCATCACCGCAGGTCTGCTGGGCGTTGCGGCAGCATTTTGTGCGTTTCTGAATATGATTGGCGACAGCGACAGCGTTGTTCCGCTTGTGTTTGTGCTTGCCGTGCTGCTGATCGCCAGGTTTACTGACGGTTATTTTTACGGCTTGTTTGCGACGTTTGCATCGGTTTTTGGCGTGAACTATGCATTTACTTATCCATATTTTGAGTTCAACTTCACACTTACAGGTTATCCGTTCACCTTCCTGACCATGTTCGCTGTATCGCTGGTTGTCGGCATGCTGACCGAGCAGGTCAAGCGCCAGAGCCGCATAGAGGCGGAGGTGGAGCGCGAGAAGATGAAGGCAAACCTGCTGCGCAGCGTATCGCATGATCTGCGCACGCCGCTGACGGCGATCATCGGCTCTTCCAATGTGCTGCTTGAGCAGAGCGATTACCTTTCAGAGGAAGAGAAGAAGGAGATGATTGAACAGGTGCGCGACGACGCGCAGTGGCTGGTTCGCCTGGTGGAAAACATTCTCTCTGTGACAAGGATCAATAACAGCGAAATCAGGCTGAAGAAGTATCCGGAGGTTGCCGAGGAGATTGTTGCCGAAGCAGTAGGCAAATTCCGCAAGAACAGGAAGATGCCGGTACGCGTAAAACTGCCGGACGAGATGCTGATGATTCCCATGGATGCTACGCTGATTGAGCAGGTGCTGGTGAACCTGATGGAAAACGTGGTGATCCATGCCAAGGGAGCTACAAAGATTAACGTCAGTGTTTCGCATCATGATGACCGGCAGGTGCGCTTTGGCGTGGAGGATGATGGAAAGGGTATCGACGAAGATATCCTGCCCAGGCTGTTTGAGGAACTGTTTCCGCACGCGAAGGAGAGCAACTCGGATGGACGGCGCAGCATGGGCATCGGGCTTTCTGCCTGTATGAGCATTGTGAAGGCGCACGGCGGCGATATGTACGCGGAGAATAAGCCGGATGGCGGCGCATGTGTCTATTTTGTATTGCCGATAGAGGAGGAAAATAAAGATGACGGTTAAGGGTAAGGTTCTCATTGTCGAGGATGATCGCGCAATCTGCAATTTTATCCGTCGTGTGCTTGAGGCGAACGGTTATGAGGTGCTGATTGTGAATACAGGCAGGGAAGCGATCAGCATGCTGGCGTCCCATTGCCCGGATGTGGTGATCCTGGACCTGGGCCTTCCGGATATGGACGGCATGGAGGTGCTGCAGGATCTCAGACAGTGGTCGCTGATGCCGGTCGTCGTCGTTTCTGCCCGTATAGACGAACGAGAAAAGGTGCGCGTACTGGATGCCGGCGCGGATGATTACATCACCAAGCCGTTTGGCACGTCCGAGCTGCTGGCACGTATCCGCACGGCCATCCGTCATACGCGGACGACCAGCGGCAATGCGGCGATTGCCCGTAGCAACCGCTTTACGGCCAGGGGCCTGGTCATCGACTATGACAAGTATCGCGTGTATATCGACGGTGAGGATGCGAATCTGACGCAGAACGAATTCAAACTCGTGGCGCTTCTGGGCCGCTATGCCGGCCGTGTGCTGACGTATGATTATCTCATTCGCGAAATCTGGGGTCCGAACAAAGCATATGACAACCAGATCCTGCGCGTGAACATGGCCAATATCCGCCGCAAGATTGAGAAAAACCCTGGCGAGCCGCAGTATATCTTTACCGAGGTCGGCGTGGGCTACAGGATGATTGAGAGTGATTGAGCATAGATGAGGCGTTTCTGAGCGCGCTTTGCCAAAATCGGAAGCATATTGACAGAGAGGCTTTTTTGCCTCTCTTTTTAAGTTTTGAAAGATTATATAGAAAACTTGCCCATTTACATCTGGACAGCCAACGCGTATAATAGATTTCAAATTTTACTTGAAATACCAGCATGCTTTCAAATGGAGGGCTGTTTATGTTTACAATCGTCAAGAAAGAACGCCTGAATCCGACAGTTACCAAGATGGTGATCGATGCGCCGTTTGTCGCGCGCAAGGCCGAGCCGGGCCAGTTTATCATCTTCCGCGCGCATGAGGACAGCGAGCGCGTGCCGCTGACCATTGCCGATTTCGACCGCGAGGCCGGTACGGTGACGATCATCTATCAGATCGTTGGCGGCTCCACGATGGAGCTGGACGCGATGAACGAGGGCGAGGCGCTGTGCGATTTCGTTGGTCCGCTGGGCGTTGCTACGCATACTGAAGGACTCAAGAAGGTTGCTGTTGTGGGCGGCGGCGTGGGCTGCGCAATTGCCTATCCCGTGACCAAGAAGCTGCATGAGCAGGGCTGCGAGGTTCATGCCATTGTCGGCTTCCGCAATCAGGATCTGGTGATCCTTGAAGATGAGTTCAAGGCCGCCAGTGATAAGCTGGTCATGATGACCGACGACGGCAGCCGCGGCGAAAAGGGCCTGGTGACCGCTGCGCTGGAAAAGCTGATCGAGGAAGGCAACACGTATGACGAGGTTATCGCCATCGGCCCGCTGGTGATGATGAAGTTTGTTTGCGCTGTGACCAGAAAGTATAACATCAAGACCATCGTCTCTATGAATCCGATCATGATTGACGGAACGGGCATGTGCGGCGGCTGCCGCCTGACCGTGGGCGGGGAAACCAAGTTTGCCTGCGTCGACGGCCCGGACTTTGATGGTCACCTTGTCGACTTTGACGAGGCGATGAAGCGCGGCAGCATGTACCGCGAGTTTGAGCAGCATGCCCGCGAGGCGAGTTGCAATCTGCTTCACAAGGAGGTCAAGTAATATGGCCCGCAATATGGATATGAAAAAGTGTCCGATGCCCTCTCAGGATCCGAATGTCCGCAATCGGAATTTTGACGAGGTTGCGCTCGGTTATACCTATGAGATGGCGGTAAATGAGGCCAGGCGCTGCCTTGGCTGTCCCAAGAAGCCTTGTGTGTCCGCCTGTCCGGTGCAGATTGATATTCCGGCATTCATTGCCTGCGTGGCAAACGAGGATATGGAAGGCGCGTACAAGGTGTTGTCCGCTTCCTCCGCGCTGCCGGCTGTGTGCGGCCGCGTCTGCCCGCAGGAGAACCAGTGCGAGGGCAAGTGCGTGCGTGGTGTGAAGGGCGAAAGCGTGGCCATTGGCCGCCTGGAGCGTTTCGTGGCCGATTGGCACCGTGAGCACTGCGACGAGACGCCGGCCGTGCCCGAAAGCAACGGCCACAAGGTCGCCGTCATCGGCGCCGGCCCGTCCGGCCTGACCGCCGCGGGCGATCTGGCGAAGATGGGTTACAAGGTCACCGTCTATGAGGCGCTGCACCTGGCCGGCGGCGTGCTGGTGTACGGCATCCCGGAATTCCGACTGCCCAAGAAGATTGTCCAGAAGGAGATCGACGGGCTCAAGGCGATGGGCGTGGAAATCCTGACCAATATGGTGATCGGCAAGGTGCTCACCATCGACGAGCTCTTTGAGATGGGCTTTGAGGCGGTGTATATCGCCTCTGGCGCAGGTCTGCCGCGCTTCATGGGCATTCCGGGCGAGAGCCTCAAGGGCGTATACTCTGCCAACGAATACCTCACCCGCATCAACCTGATGAAGGCCTATCTGCCGGACAGCAAGACCCCGATCATGAGAAGCCGCAAAGTCGCCGTCGTGGGCGGCGGCAACGTGGCGATGGACGCTGCGCGCAGTGCCAAGCGCCTGGGCGCAGAGGAAGTCTATATTGTTTACCGCCGCGGCATGGCTGAGCTTCCGGCCCGCAGGGAAGAAGTGGAACATGCCGAGGAGGAGGGCATTATCTTCAAGACCCTGACCAATCCGGTCGAGGTGCTCGGCGATGAGAACGGCTTTGTGCGTGGTATGACCTGCGTGGAGATGGAACTGGGCGAACCGGATGCCTCCGGTCGCCGCCGTCCCGTTGTGAAGCCGAACAGCGAATTCACGCTGGATGTGGATACGATGATTATGTCCATCGGCACCAGCCCGAACCCGCTGATCCGCTCGACGACCCCGGGTCTTGAAACCAATCGCCACGGCTGCATCGTCACCAACGGCGACGACGGCCTGACCAGCCGCGAGGGCGTGTATGCCGGCGGCGACGCGGTCACCGGCGCGGCAACCGTTATTCTCGCCATGGGCGCGGGCAAGCAGGCGGCGAAGGCCATCGACGCTTATATCAAAGAAAAGAACGCGTAAAGAGGGGAACGTTAGGGCTGCTGCCCTAAGACCTGTCTGAGGGGCATTGCCCCTCAGACTCCCTTTCTTGCTTCGCAGCGGTTAAAACAGACTATACCGTAAAACGCCTCCTATGGAGGCGTTTTTAGATATCATTCTTTTACCAGCCGTGAAGCGCAATAGGGAGTCCGAGGCACCGGAGCCGAGCGCGTCCAGTGGACGTGATGAGCGAGGCGGAGCGTGGAGAATCGCAAGGAGCGACGAATGTCGCGACTATGCGAGTTCTCCGGCTCAATATCTCTCGGGCAGGTCCGTGCAGCGCCCCGGGGTGCTCCCCGTATTCATCAGAGAACGGCGTTGCCGTTCCTTTTTTCTTTGCTTGTGAGAAAAATGCAAGAAGTCCGATATATGAATAATTAATGATTTCTGCGTAGACAAGGAAGAGAATATCAAGTATAATCATATTGGCTTTGATAAATTGTGCATAATTCACAGAAGGTTGCTGGGAAATCAAACAAGGAGAGGGAACTATGACCATTGCTGAGATTGCCGGATTGCTCGATGCATCCTGGCTTTGCTGTCCGGAAGAGGCGCAGCGCGAGATTCATACGGCGTTTGCCTCCGATATGATGAGCGACGTGCTCGCCTATGTAAAGGAAGATACGCTGCTGCTTACGGGCTTGATCAACAGCCAGAGTATACGTACGTGTGAAATGGTGGACGTGCCGTGTGTGGTGTTTGTGCGTGGCAAGGAACCGGCAGCGGATGTGATCGAGATGGCGGAGGAGATCGGTCTTCCGGCGCTGAAGACGGCCTATACCATGTTTGAAGTCTGCGGCAGGCTGTATGCAGCCGGTCTGCAGCCGGCAAGGCTGGTGTAAGCCTATGATGATTAAAGAAACCTACACGGTTGTGCAGGGCGACATGGTGGCAGCGGGCGATGTTTCTGCGAAGATCAAGCGCCAGATGAAGCGCCTGGGCATTCCGACCTCAATTATGCGCCGCGTGTCCGTGTGCACCTACGAGGCGGAGATCAACCTTGTGATCCACGCCTACGGCGGCACGATCGACTTTGAAATCACCTCGGAGAATATTCTTGTGCGCGTGCGCGACAACGGCCCGGGCATCCCCGATCTGGACAAGGCGATGACCGAGGGATTTTCTACCGCGAGCAACGAGGTGCGCAACATGGGCTTTGGCGCGGGCATGGGCCTGCCCAATATGAAGCGCAACGCCGACGAATTCTCCATCACGTCCGAGGTGGGCGTGGGCACGGATATATCTATGATATTCAATATTTAAACATATTCAAGGAGTCAGGGGGTGTCACTGTTGTCTGAAACGTATTACCACTCGGTATGGCTGGACAAGCAGAAGTGCAAGGGCTGTACGACATGCCTCAAGCGCTGCCCGACGGAGGCCATCCGCATAAGAAACAACCGTGCCTCCATCCTGCATGACCGCTGTATCGACTGCGGTGAGTGCATCAAGGTTTGCGACAGCCATGCCAAGACGGCGCTGACCGATCCGCTGGATTCGATCAAGCGTTTCAAGTATGCCATCGCGCTGCCTGCGCCGACGCTGTATGCGCAGTTCCAGGGCGTTCACAAGCCGGAACCGATCATTGCGTCGCTGTTCAGGCTGGGATTTGATGATGTGTTCGAGGTTGCGCGCGCGGCGGAGATTGTGTCCCATGCCATCGCGCAGGCTGTTGAAAAGGATGATCGGGAGCGCCCGATCATCTCCTCTGCCTGTCCGGCCATCGTTCGCCTGATTCAGGTCAACTATCCCAGCCTGCTGGATAACGTGATTGACTTCATATCGCCCATGGAGGCAGCGGCGAAAATCGCCAAGGAAGAATTTGCCGCAAAGCACGGCGTGGATATTGCCGAGATCGGCGCGTTCTTCATTTCGCCCTGCGCGGCCAAGATGACCGCGGTCAAGGTGCCCATCGGCCTTGAAAAGTCGTATGTGGACGGCGTAATTGCGATCAAGGACGTGTATACGGCGATGCGCGCGTTCATGAAGGAAGGCTTTGATGCGCTTGAGATCGACCGTGCCAGCGTGGTGGGCATCAAATGGGCTGTGCCGGGCGGCGAGGTGAAGGCAGTGGGCATCAAGTCTTCCCTGTGCGTGGACGGCATCGAGAACGTGATGAACGTGCTGGAGGGCATCGAGAATGCGCGCTTCCGCGATCTGACGTATTTCGAAGGCCTGGCTTGCGTCAACGGCTGCCTTGGCGGTCCGCTGACGGTGGAAAACAGCTTTGTGGCCAAGAACCGCCTGCGCTCGGTCATGAACCGCACGGAGCAGAAGACCGTGCAGAAGCGGGAGATTTTCGACAGCGCCTATGATACGCTCCGCATGACGCAGGAACTGGAGCCCAACAACAGCCTGCAGATGGGCGGCACGATGAAGGAGCGCCTGGCACGTATTGAGCGCATCGACAGGATGACCGAGAGCCTGCCTGGCTTTGACTGCGGCTCCTGCGGCTCGCCGACCTGCCGTGCGCTGGCAGAGGATATCGAAAACGGCTTCGCAACCGAGCTCAATTGCGTATTCCGGCTCAACGACCGTATCAACGCCTTGGCGGCGGAGATGGTATCCTTGGGTGCGAGCACGCGCTTTAACACCCTGCAGGATACCGCAAGGCTCAGAGAGATGCAGGAAGAACTCAGCAAGGACGATGATGAAACGGCATAACCGGCGTGCTGCCGGTTGGATTTGCAGAATAACGACAGAGAAATAGAGAAGAGGAAGAAAAGATGAAGGTTTCGGAACTGATTGCGCTCTCCGGCGCGAAATGCCTGACCGGAGATTTTGAGGATCGCGAGATTGCCTGCGGCTATACCTGCGATCTGCTCAGCCATGTCATGGGCAAGGGCCAGGCGGATATGGCCTGGATTACCGTACAGGCGCATATGAACGTGATCGCCGTGGCGGCGCTGCTGGATTTTGCCTGTGTCATCATCCCGGAGAATCTGCCGGTGGAGGCGCCGATCATCGCCAAAGCGCAGGATGAGGATATCATCATTCTCTCCAGCGAGAAGACGGCCTATGAACTCGTGGTGCTGATGGCCGGAAGCGGCGTGCCCACGGCGAAAAAGGGATGAAGATCGCCTGCGACCTGCACATCCATTCCTGCCTCTCGCCTTGCGGCGATGCCCTGATGACGCCCAACAACATCGTGGGCATGGCGTTTATCAAGCAGCTGGATGCGATTGCGGTGTGCGATCATAATTGCGCGCGCAATCTGCCTGCTGTCAAAGCGGTAGCCGATATGATGAATGTGCTGCTGCTGCCGGGCATGGAACTGACCACCAGGGAAGAGGCGCACATGCTGTGCTACTTCAGAACGGTGGAGGATTGCATGGCCTTCGGTGAAACAATTTATGCGCATCTGCCGCCGATTCCCAACAGGGAGAAGTACTTTGGGCGCCAGCAGGTGATGAACGCCCAGGATGAGGAAACCGCCGTGGAGGAGCGTTTGCTGATTTCTGCGCTGGATCTGGGATTTGAGGAATGCGAGCGGCTGATCCATGAGGCCGGCGGGCTGTGCGTGCCCGCCCATATCAACCGAGGATCCAATGGCGTGCTCAACGCCTTGGGCTTTCTGCCGCCGGGGGCGCGGTATGACGCACTGGAGGTATCCAAAGCAGTTGCGATGCCGCCGATGGATCTGTCCGGAATCCGTCTGCTGGAGTCCTCGGATGCGCATTATCTGGAAAACATCCTCGAACCGGTGTTTTTTGTCGAGACAAAGGCACGAACGGTGGACGCACTTTTTGACGCAATAGAAGGAAAAGTGACATAATTACAGTTGAAATTCTGCACATAATGTCAAAAAGAGTGGATTAGTATGGGCTAACACATGCTGTGTGTGCTATAATGTATTGCCTTAAATTTAACGAGTTATATTCCTATAGAGAAATTAAGGAGGTTGTGTGTAAATGGCTTTGGAGAAGGAAAAGTTCGAGGCCCTGCAGTTGGTCATCGACGAGCTGCGCAATGAGCCGGGCGCGCTGATGCCGATCATGCAGCGTGCGCAGGACATCTTCGGCTATCTGCCGGAGGAGGTTCAGAATTACATCGCCAAGGAGCTGGACATTCCGGTCAGCGACATCTATGGTGTTGCCACCTTCTATGCTCAGTTCAACCTGGAGCCGAAGGGCAAGTATATCATCAGCGTGTGCATGGGCACCGCGTGCTACGTCAAGGGCAGCCAGCAGGTGCTCGATAAGCTCGAGGAGGTTCTCGAGGTTCCGGCCGGCCGCACCACGAAGGACGGCCTGTTCACCCTGAACGCCACCCGCTGCCTGGGCGCTTGCGGCCTTGCTCCGGTTATCATGGTCAACGACGACGTTTACGGCCGTCTGACCCCGGATCAGATCCCGGGCATCATCGCCAAGTATCGCGAGTAATAGACAGCCATGATGCGTGAACTTGCGGACAATATCCTCGATATTGCCCAGAATTCAATCTCTGCCGGGGCAAGTCTGGTCGAGATCGATATCGCGGTGGATCACGCCGCCAATACCGTCGCGCTTCGCTTTGCGGACGACGGCTGCGGCATGAGCGCCGAAATGGCACAGGCGGTGTGCGATCCCTTTACCACCACGCGCAAGACGCGCAAGGTGGGGCTGGGGCTGCCGCTGCTCAAGATGACGGCGCAGGCAACCGGCGGCGACTTTGCCATCGAATCTGAGATCGGCAGGGGAACGACCGTATCAGTCAGTTTCGGTCTGGATCATATCGACCGTCCGCCGATGGGCGATGTGCCGGGCGCGCTGTTTACGCTTGTGCTGATGAATCCGGCAATCGACTTTCTCTTTGTCTGCGATTACAACGGGAAGAACTTTACGTTCGATACCCGCGAAATCCGGGAGACAGTCGCGCCGATTCCGCTTGACAATCCCGAGATATCCGCATGGATCAAAGATTGCTTGTATCAGGAAATTACAGAACTGCATGGAGGGATGTTTTCATGAAATCTCTTGCTGAACTGGCTGCCATCCGCGCCAGAATGATGGATCAGGTCAACCTGCGTAAGGACGACAACGTCGACACCCGCATCGTTGTGGGTATGGCCACCTGCGGCATCGCTGCCGGCGCCCGCCCGGTGATGCTCGCCTTCATCGAAGAACTCAAGAAGCGCGGCATCGAGAACGTGACCGTTGCGCAGACCGGCTGCGTGGGCATGTGCCGCCTGGAGCCGATGGTTGAAGTGTATGTCAAGGACCAGGAGAAGGTCACTTACGTTCACATGAATCCCGATAAGGTCGCCCGCGTGGTGGGCGAGCACATCGTCAACGGCAAGCCGGTCGATGAGTTCACCATCGGCGCCAACGCCTGAGGCTGCCAAGGATAATAGGAGGAACATAATATGGATCTGATTCGCTCCCATGTGATGGTATGCGGCGGCACGGGTTGTACGTCTTCCAACTCCGGCGCGATCATCAATGAGTTTGAACTGCAGCTTGCCCAGAAGGGTCTGGACAAGGAAGTTAAGGTTGTCCGCACCGGCTGCTTCGGCCTGTGTGAGGCCGGCCCGGTTGTCATCGTCTATCCGGAAGGCGCGTTCTACTCCCACGTGAAGGTTGAGGACGTGACCCGCATCGTTGACGAGCACCTGATCAAGGGCCGCATCGTCAAGGAGCTCCTGTACAAGAACTCTGTCGAAGAGGACACCAACAAGATCAAGTCTCTGGACAAGGTTGATTTCTATAAGAAGCAGAAGCGCGTTGCGCTGCGCAACTGCGGCGTCATTGATCCGGAGAACATCGACGAGTACATCGCCTTCGATGGCTACAAGGCACTGGGCAAGGTGCTCACCGAGATGACCCCGGAAGAGGTTATCGACGTCATGCTCAAGTCCGGTCTGCGCGGCCGCGGCGGCGCGGGCTTCCCGACCGGCATGAAGTGGAAGTTCGCTGCGGCTTCCAAGTCCGACAAGAAGTACGTCTGCTGTAACGCCGACGAGGGCGATCCGGGCGCGTTCATGGACCGCTCCGTTCTGGAGGGCGACCCGCACGTCGTCATCGAGGCCATGGCCATCGCTGCCTACGCCATCGGCGCCGATCAGGGCTATGTCTACTGCCGCGCCGAGTATCCGATCGCGGTCAAGCGTCTGCAGATCGCCATCAAGCAGGCCCGCGAGTACGGCCTGCTGGGCAAGAACATCTTCGGCACCAACTTCTCCTTCGATATG
>JAFQIF010000226.1 GCA_017397695.1 Clostridia bacterium | reverse complement strand
CTCATGTTCAAGAATGAGACTCACAACCATCCCACCGAGATCGAGCCCTTCGGCGGCGCAGCGACCTGCCTCGGCGGCGCAATCCGCGATCCGCTTTCGGGCAGAAGCTATGTTTATCAGGCCATGCGCGTTACCGGCGCAGCCAACCCCCTTGCCCCCATCTCCGAGACTATGGAAGGCAAACTGCCCCAGCGCAAGATAGTTACTCAGGCTGCCGCAGGCTATTCCTCCTACGGCAACCAGATCGGCCTTGCCACCGGTCACGTTAACGAGATATATCACCCCGGCTATGTTGCAAAACGCATGGAAGTCGGCGCTGTAATCGCTGCCGCTCCCGCCGAGAACGTAGTCCGTGAGCGTCCCGCCCCCGGCGACGTTGTTGTGCTGCTGGGCGGCAAGACCGGACGTGACGGCTGCGGCGGTGCGACCGGCTCCTCCAAGGCGCATAGCGTGGAATCTCTGTCTACCTGCGGCGCGGAGGTTCAGAAGGGCAACCCGCCGACCGAGCGCTGCATCCAGCGCCTGTTCCGCAATGCGGAGTTTGCGCAGATGGTTAAGCGCTGCAACGACTTCGGCGCGGGCGGCGTGTGCGTTGCCGTGGGCGAGCTTGCCCCGGGCCTTGAGATTGAGCTGGACGCTGTGCCCAAGAAGTACGAGGGACTGGATGGCACCGAGCTGGCGATCTCCGAGTCCCAGGAGCGCATGGCCTGCGTGATCGAAGCCGACATGGTCGAGCAATTCAAGCAGATGGCCTATGAGGAGAACCTGGAGGCGACGCAGGTCGCCGTCGTGACCGAGGCTGCGCGCCTGGTTATGCATTGGCGCGGCAAGACCATCGTCGATCTCTCCCGTGAATTCCTGGATACCAACGGCGTGACCCAGCATGCAAAGGCGATCATCGCTGCGCCGTCCGAGGAGAATCCGTATCTGACCGCGACCCCGGACTTTGCCAAGGGCAAGACTGTCCGCGAGGCCTGGCTGGCGATGCTTGGTGATCTCAATGTCTGCTCTCAGAAGGGCATGGTCGAGCGCTTCGACGGCACCATCGGTGCGAGCACGATCCTTGCGCCGTACGGCGGCGTGCACCGCGACAGCCCGAATGAGGCGATGGCGGCCCTGATCCCGACCGACGGCGAGACCACCACCGCGACCCTCATGTCCCATGGCTACGATCCGTACCTGAGCGAGTGGAGCCCGTTCCACGGCGCTGTGTATGCGGTTACCGAGTCCCTGGCCAAGATCTGCGCTGCCGGCGGCGACGTCACCAAGGCGCGCCTGACCTTCCAGGAGTACTTTGAGAAGCTGGCCAAGGAACCCAAACGCTGGGGCAAGCCTGCCGCCGCGCTGCTGGGCGGCCTGAGCGCTCAGCTGGGCTTCGGTACTGCGTCCATCGGCGGCAAGGATTCCATGTCCGGCACCTTCGAGGATATTCATGTTCCGCCGACGCTGGTTTCCTTCGCGGTCAATGCGGTTGAGGCGAAGAACATCATCTCTACCGATTTCAAGGGCGGCGACCACCGCATTGCGCTGCTGCGCATGCCGATGGACGATGCGTTCCTGCCGGAATACGACAAGGCGCTTATGCGCTATGACCTGCTGCGCCTGGCGATTGAGGCTGGCGACGTGCTCTCTGCGCATACGGTGGGCCGCGGCGGCATCGCTGCAGCCGTAACGATGATGGCGCTGGGCAGCCGCATCGGCGTCAATCTGACCGGCGTGACCGAGGACGAGCTGTTCCTGCCGAACTATGGCTCTATCATTTGTGAGCTTGCCGACGGCGCGCCGGTTCCGGCGAGCATGGAAATCATCGGCTTCACCTCTGAGCATCCGATGATCAACGCGCTGGGCACCATCGTCTCCCTGGAGGAAGCGTATCAGTGCTGGACCAAGCCGCTGGAGAGCGTCTTCCCGACGACTGCGCCGTCCAAGCATTCCACCGCGCCGTACAAGCCTTTCGTTGCGCGCAATACCAACCGCCCGGCGCTGCATATCGCCAAGCCGCGCGTGTTCATTCCGTCCTTCCCGGGCACCAACTGTGAACTGGACAGCGCCAAGGCTTTCCGCCGTGCAGGTGCCGAGGTGGATACCTTCATCTTCCGCAACCTGAGCGCCAAGGGTATTGAGGAGTCTGTCGACGCGATTGTCAAGGGTATCGAGAATGCCCAGATCGTCATGCTGCCGGGCGGCTTCTCTGCCGGCGACGAGCCGGACGGCTCCGGCAAGTTCATCGCGACCGCGCTGCGCAATCCGCGCATCATGGACGCGATCCACACGCTGCTTGATCAGCGAGACGGCCTGATGCTGGGCATCTGCAACGGCTTCCAGGCGCTCATCAAGCTGGGCCTTGTGCCGTATGGCGAGATCCGCACCCTCAGCGAGGAGGATCCGACGCTGACCTACAACACCATCGGCCGCCATGCCGCGACCCACATCCGTACCGTGGTTTCCTCTGTGAAGTCTCCGTGGATGGCGGGTGTGAACGTCGGCGATGTGCATGAGGTTGCCATTTCCCATGGCGAGGGCCGTTTCGTCTGCCGCGAGGGACAGCTGCGCCGCCTGCTGGAGAACGGCCAGATTGTGACCCAGTACTGCGACGAGTATGGCATCCCGGCCGCTCAGATGCCGCTTAACCCGAACGGCTCCTACTGGGCTGTCGAGGGCATCTGCTCTCCGGACGGCCGCGTGCTGGGCAAGATGGGCCACAGCGAGCGCACGGGCGCGTTTGTCGCCAGCAATATCCCGGGCAACAAGGATCAGAAGATCTTCCAGTCCGGCGTGAAGTATTTCCTGTAATATCTGCTGGGTTTTATCTGAATTGGACGCCTGTCCGGAGAAATTTCTCCGGACAGGCGCTTTCTGTTTGACAGACGTATAGGAAAGTTGTATATTGTAAGATATGCAATTTACGGCTGGCTGAAACGGAGATGGATACTGTGAAGAGAGTGGCGCTGGTCTGTCTGCTGCTGCTGCTCAATGGCGTCGCCGCAGCGCATACGCTGTCCTTTGGCGGCGTAACGGCGGATACGAAGGATACAGTTATAGACTTTGGAACATATCCTGTTGAGGATATCAATGGATTGTGTGCATTTCTCGATCAGATGCCCGCGCTTGAGACGGTGAATATGTATGAAAGCCGACTGACCGACGAGGCGATGGAGCTGCTGTTTACGCGTTATCCGCATATCTTCTTCGGCTGGACGCTGACGATTGGCGATCATAGCGTGCGTACGGATACGCAGGTGTTTTCCACGCTCCATGGCACCAGCCCAAAGCCGCCGCATACCAGCGCGGATTTTGAGCGCCTGAAGTACTGCCGGAATCTGCTGGCTCTGGATATCGGGCATAATTGGGCGGAAGATCTGTCATTCCTGCGGTATCTCCCTAAGCTGAAGGTGCTCATTGTGGCCATCAATCATGTACAGGATATTGCGCCGCTGGCGGATCTCAAGGAGCTGGAGTATTTGGAGCTCTTTTCCAATAAGGTGCGTGATTATACGCCGCTTGCGGGGCTGACCAAGCTGCGTGATCTCAATGTGAAGAACAATCCCTGCAAGGACCTGACGCCGCTCTATCAGATGACATGGCTGGAGCGGTTCTGGGCGGGCTGCTATGTGGAGATTCCCAAAGCGCAGAAGAAGGGGATGGAGGCAGCCATTCCGGGTTGTGAGTTTGACTGGAACAGCATGCCAACTGCAGGCACGTGGCGCAAGCATGAGCGCTATTATGTGATTCGCGACATGTTCCAAAGCGGCGTATATATTCCGTTTGACGACTGAAAAAGGTGAGAGATATGAAAAGAATCTTTGCTGCTGTGTTGTTTGCGCTGCTGTTGCCGGCGCTGGCTGCTGCCCAGGTGAATCCGTTGCCGATGGACCTGTCCGGTGGTATGGCGGTCAATGAGGCCAATTATCTGAGCGATACGGTCTACGAGGATGAATCGCTGCGCGTGGATATTGAGGTGCGCGAGGTGGACAATACCCGCGTGTGTATTGCGCGCGTGAAGATTGCCGATCCTTCCCAGCTCCGCACGGCGCCCGCTTACACCTTTGAGCGCGATCAGACCGCGCCGGTGAAGACGATTGCTGAGCGGGTGAATGCCGTACTGGCGATCAACGGCGATTATTTCAGCTTCCAGCAGTTCGTCAGCGGCGGCGGATATCTGGTGCGCCAGGGGCATCTCTATCATGAGAAGGCGCTGTATGGGCGCGAAGTGCTGATCATCGACGAGAACGGCGACTTCTTCATCGAAAAGAAAATCGACAAGGATGTACTTGCCAGGTACGACAGCCACCGGATCGTCAATTCCTTCAACTTTGGTCCGGGTCTTGTGATCGACGGCGAGGTGCTCACCAATTACAAGGCCAAGTACAATTCTGCGCAGAAGAAGACCCAGCGCTGCGGTATCGCGCAGGTGAAGCGCGGCGAGCTGGAATACCTGTGCGTGGTGACGGAAGGCGAGGGCCAGAAGGCCGGAGGCGGCATGACCATGGAAGAGTTTGCGCAGTTCATGTACAGCCTCGGCGTGGAAAATGCGTATAATCTGGATGGAGGCCACTCTACAGCCATGATTTTCCGCGGAGAGAAGCTCAACGCGGTGAACAATGCGGACCACAGACCGCTGAGCGATATCATCTATTTTGCCAGCGCGGTATCTGAGGAGTGAGCAAGAGATGAGCTTGAAGAAGCGGGCGCTTTTGTGCTTTGCGCTGTTGGGGCTGCTGTTTGCTGCCGTATCGTGCGCGGAGACGGTTACGCTTTGCGGTGTGGAAATCGATACGCAGGCGACGGAAATTGACTTTGGTAAGACGCATGTGGATGACGTCGATGCGCTGGCTGAATTGCTGGACAGGATGGAAAACCTGACGCGCGTGGATATGTATGCGAGTAAGCTCAGCCGGGAGGAGATGGACCGGCTTTTTGACGGCTATCCGCACATTGCCTTCGGCTGGACGCTGCACATGGGCAATCATGTCGTGCGCACGGATACGACGTCGTTTTCCACGCTGCACGGAAAATGTCCGGAGCATAGCGAAGAGATGTTTGAAGTGCTGCGATATTGCCGGAATCTTGTTGCGCTGGACCTGGGGCATAACCGCATCAAGGATATCAGCTTTCTGCGCAATTTCCCGCACATGAAGGTGCTGATCCTGGCCTGCAACAAGATAGAGGACATTTCTGTGCTCGGCGAACTCGAAGAACTGGAGTACCTGGAGCTGTTCTCCAATCGCATCAAGAATATCCAGCCGCTGGCGAAGCTGACACAGCTCAGGGATCTCAATATTTCCAACAATCCTGTCGCTGATCTTGCACCGCTGTATTCGATGAAGAATCTGGAACGCTTCTGGTGTACGATGAATGAAAAGCGGATTACCGGCGCGCAGAGGAAGGCGATGGAGCAGGCGCTTCCGGACTGCAGCTATTACTGGGATGGGCAGCCGACGCTGGGCGGTTGGCGCAAGCATCCGCATTATGATACGATTCATGCGATTTTCAACAAGGGCGGCTATCGCCCGTTTGACGACTGAGCGCGGTTTGCTGCGTCGTCTGCGTTCATGGAGGAATGACCATGGTACTGTTTTCTCTTGGGTTTCTGGATGTGACGGCTTATGGCCTGTGCCTGATCGGCGCAGTGCTGGCTGGCCTTGTGATGATGGCGTTTTTCTGCCGCGGGGAGTGCGGCGTCGGGGTGATGCGTGTCTTTGCGCCGCTGGCTGTTTTGCTGGGCTTTCTGGGTGCAAGGGTGTATCATATTCTGGCGAATGGCGCTTTGTCGGGCGTGTTCAATTTTCATCTGTTTTCGCGCTACCCATTTCAGTATGCGATGTGCGGCGCGATCCTCGGTGTGATCGGCGCATGTTTTCTTACGGCGAAGTGGACGAAGCGGCCCTTCGGCGTGTTGGCGGACGCTATGATGCCCGCAGGTCTTCTGGCGATCGCCCTTGAGCGCTGCGGCGAGGTTTTTTCGGACTTTGGCTGGGGTGTGGCGATGGAAAAAGGGCCGACGTTTTTTCCGCTTGCTGTGCAGGATATGTATGGCCAATGGCATGCGACGATCTTTTTTCTGGAAGCGATCTTTGCCATTGCTGCGCTGGGCTATGTGCTCAATGAGCGCACGAGCAGACCGGGAGAACGCTTTGCGCTGGGCCTGAGCTTCTGGTCCTGCACGCAGATTTTCTGTGAATCCTTCCGGGCAGAAACCCTGCGCTGGGGCTTTGTGCGCGTGCAGCAGGTGCAGTGCGCGCTGTTTGCGCTGGTTATCCTGGCGGTATATGCCAGAATTCTCTCGCAGAAGCCCTATAAAAAGAAAGAGCCTACGGAGCTTTTGTGCTGGTTTACATTTATTGAATGCGTGACCGTTGTGGCGCTGATGGAATATGCGATTGACAAGTGGACGCTCCCGGTGTTTCTGGATTACGGCATTATGGCGATGGCGCTGTGCGGTATGTTTGCTCCTGTGCGCCTGATTGTGCGCAGGGCCTGCAGAAATGAGGATATGCCATGGAAAGACAGGTAAAGCTGGCGACGCTGGGTGCACTGATCGGCAACAGCATCTTTGGCTTCAGTTTCATGTTTTCCCGCATGGCGCTGGACGTTGCTTCTCCGTTTGTGATGCTGATGTATCGCTTTGTACTGGCTGCGGCGCTGCTGGGCGTCATTGCATGGCAGGCGTCGCTGAGGGGAGAACGAACGGGAAATCGAGGAGAGATTCACTGGCTGCGCTTTTCTCTGAAGGGAAAGCCGGTTTGGCCGCGGCTGGCGCTGGGGCTTGTGCAGCCTGTGCTGTATTTCCTGTGTGAAAGCTACGGCATCAGTATGACGAATGCGACTTTTTCCGGCGTGATCATCGCGCTGGTGCCGATTGCGGCGCTGGCTGCGGGCGTGATGGCGCTCGGCGAGATTCCCAGCCGGGGGCAGGTGGGCTGGTCGCTGGTGTCCATTGCTGGCGTAGTGCTCATGACCCTGCAGCAGAGTGCGGAAGGAGCGATTCGTCCGCTGGGCGTGGTGATGCTCCTGGGCGCGGTGCTTTCCGGCGTGACGTTCAATATTCTCAGCCGAAAGATGTCGGCGCAGTTTTCTGCGCTGGAGCGCACGACGGTGATGATGGCGGTTGCGGCGGTGATCTTCACGCTGCTGGCTGTGCTGGAATGCCGGGCGGATCTTTCGCTTCTGCTTGCGCCGCTTGGCAGCGCTGCTTTCCTGGCTTCGATGGTGTATCTGTCGGTTTTCTCGTCCATCATGGCATTTCTGTTCATCAATTTCGCCAGCAATACGCTGCCTGTGGCCAAGACGACGGCGTTTTGTAATCTGACGACAGCGATCTCCATGTTTGCGGGCGTGGTTTTTCTGGGCGAGCCGTTCGGCCTTTTGTCGCTGGCGGCGTCCGTGATGATTATCCTGGGCGTATGGAAGGTGCAGGCGACAGATACGAAAAAAGCGGCATGAAGCCGCTTACGCTTTCAAACAGCATAAGGATTTACGCTGCTTTGCATGGTCCGCAATATGAAAAAGCGATGGGTTTCCCATCGCTTTAATTTGTTTCGTTGCTTTGCTGCTTCATATCTTCGCGGATGACAGCAAAGAGTTTATCCAGGTAAATCTTATGTGCCAGGGCGATGATGGTGTTGCGCAGCATCACCTTCTGGTCGGTCGCACTGGCGTCGAGCGTGCGCAGCTCGGATGTGCGGCTGAATACGCAGTCCAGCACGTGGTTGAGTTCCGTGCGGAAGTAATCGTAGGCGATCTGGCTGGGGTAGGTTTGCCTTTGCACGGTGAGCATCAGGTGCACATCGTCCATGGACAGCACAGCCTTGGCCACACAGATGAAGATCAGCTGTGCGATCTGCTCACGGCTATACTGCTTGCGCACAGGCTTGGCGATCAGCCCTTTTTTGACATAGTTGCTGATCATCGAGCCGGTGACGGGCATGTCCTGCACGGGGGCGAGGCAGTCGGAGATATATTTGGCTGTTTGCTCCAGGTAGAGCCCTACGTCGGGAATCTCCTGATAGGTCGGCAGGCGGAATTCTTGGATGGACGCGGAAACCTTCCGGCTGGTATTGGGATCCATGGATGCACCTCCATTCCCCGCCATTATACAACGGAGCTAGGAAAAAGTCAATCGAACCTGATGATGAGTTTTTGAAAAACGCTTGACGCGGTATGCAGAGATTTGTTACAATACGCATGATGAGTGTATCATATCCATTTGACATCGTGAGAGGGATCATTTCATGCAGTATAAGATTGTCGCGGATTCGTCTTCCAATATGCGCTGCTTTGACGGCGTGGATTTTGCGTGTGTACCGCTGAAGATCATCACCAAGGAAAAGGAATACGTCGATACGCCGGATCTGGATCTGGCAGGCATGGTGGAGGATCTCAAGGCGTATAAGGGTACGTCCGGCACCTCATGTCCGAATGTATTTGAATGGACGGAGGCCTTTGGCGATGCGGACTGTGTGTTTGCAATTGCCATTACCAGCAATCTTTCCGGCAGCTGCAACGCAGCGCGTCAGGCGGCGGAGGATTATATGGCGGCGCATCCGGACAGGAAGGTCTGCGTGCTGGATTCGCTGTCTGCCGGTCCGGAGCTGCGCCTGATTGCAGAAAAGGTGCGCGAAGGCATTCTCGCGGGCAAGGCGTTTGAGGAGATCGAGGCGGATACGCGCGCCTACATGAAGTATACACATTTGCTTTTCACGCTTCGTTCGCTGAATAATCTTGCGCGCAACGGCCGTGTGAGCCCTGCTGTGGCAAAGCTGGCAGGCGTGCTGGGCATTGTGATCGTCGGTAAGGCGAGCAACAAAGGTACGCTGCAGCAGATGCATAAGTGCCGCGGCGAGAAGCGTGCCATTGACACCCTCTATCAGGAAATGAAGCTGCATGGTTACGACGGCGGCAGGGTGAGAATCGGCCACAATATGAACGAGCCCGCTGCGCAGCAGCTCAGCGGCATCATTCGTGCAGAGTATCCCGATGCCGAGATTGAAGTGGAAATGAGCGCGGGCCTGTGCATGTTCTATGCGGAGCAGGGCGGCATCATGGTGGGCTACGAGGGCGCCGAAAAGTAAATTTTCATGCGCTGTAATGTATGATTCAGCATACCCCCTTCATGTAAGGGGGTTTTTGTATGCGCGAGCCCGTGGTATAATGGGTGAATCAGGGAACAGGAGGAACGACGATGAGCGCTGTACATGTTTATTTTGATCAGCTGAATGCGCTGCTAGAGCGCGTGATGGATACGCAGGCACAGGGAATGGAGCGCGCGGCGCACGCCGTGGCGGACTGCCTGAAGAGTGGCCATATGGTATATACCTTGGGTACGGGCCATGGGCATCTGCTGGCGCTGGAGGTATTCTATCGCGCAGGCGGTATGGCGCGCGTGTGTCCTGTGCTGGATGAACGGCTGATGCTGCATGTGAGCGCGAGCGAGAGCACGCAGTGGGAGCGCCGGGAGGAAATCGTTGGCGAGCTGCTGGAGAAATACCCGATCCGTGAGGGCGATGTGCTGATTGCCGCATCCAATTCCGGCCGCAATGCCGCAGCGGTGCTCTATCCGCTGGAGGCCAGGCGTCGCGGCGCGACGGTGATCGCGCTCACGTCCATGCAGCATTCGGGCAGCGTTACGCCCAGAAACAGCGCGGGCCTGCGCCTGTTTGAGGCGGCGGATATCGTGCTGGATAACGGTGGCGTCGCGGGCGATGCGTCGCTTGTGATGGAGGACGGCATGGCGGTCGGCCCGACCTCGACGGCGGTCGGCGCAGCGATGCTGCAGGCGATTGCCTGTAGGGTCAAGGAGATTTCGCTGGAAGAAGGTTGGGAAGCGGAGTTTTTTAAATCCAGCAACATTGACGGCGGCGATGCGTATAACGAAAGGCTGCTTCAAAAATACGGCGGGGCGATCCCGGGTCTTGTGTGAGGGGAGAAAGAGCATGAAGACGATCCGGCTTGATCCGCAGTGCGTGCGATGCCTGCTCCATAAAAACCTGTCCGCAGCCCCGGCGGATGCACCCAAGGAGGTTCAGCTTGCCTATATGCAGCGCGTGCTCTCCCTGCTGGCGCAGGCGCCTGCCGATGCGGGCGCGCCGGTGCTGGTGCATGCGCTGGACGCACTCAAGCGCGAGATGTTTGGCATCAGCAAATCCTACGAGCAGGTCAAGGCGCATTTTAACCGCCTGATGCTTGCACGCGAGGAAGCGCTGCAGGCGCGCGTGCTGTCGGCGCAGGATCCGCTGCAGGCGGCGATTCAGTATGCGATGATCGGCAATTACATCGACTTTGGCGCGATGGAAAACGTGGACGAAACGGCGCTCAGCGCGCCGCTCGATGCGCCGGAGCGCTTTGCGCTGGTCCAAGAGACTTATGCAAAACTGCGCGGCGAGCTGGCTGCGGGCAGGCGGTTGGTCTATCTGACGGATAACTGCGGAGAAATCGTGATGGATAAGCTGCTCATCCGCACGCTGCAGGCGTGCTATCCGCAGCTGCGTATCACGGTGATTGTGCGCGGCGCACCCGTGCTCAATGATGCGACGATGAAGGATGCGCAGCAGATAGGGCTGACGGCACTGTGCAGCGTGATCGACAATGGCAACGGGATTGCCGGTACGCATTTCCCGGCGCTGGGTGAAGCGGCGCGGGCAGCGATCGAAGCGGCGGACATCATTCTTTCCAAGGGGCAGGCCAATTACGAGACCCTGCGTGGCTGCGGGCTGAATGTGTTTTATATCTTCCTGTGCAAGTGCGAGCTGTTTGCTTCGCGCTTTGGCGTAGAAAAGTATACGGGCATGCTCGTACACGACAGCCCGTGCTGAAAAAAGCGGCTCCGGTTTTCCGGCGCCGCTTTTCTTTATGAGAATTACTGCATGGCCTGTACGTTGGTAAAGCCGGTAGTATTTTTGCTGAGCACGAAATCGCCTGTCGCTGCATCGGCGGAGGATTCAAGCCCGCGCGGGCCGCCTCGCCCGCTTCTTGCTCCGCCGCCAAAACTACCGCGGTTCATGCTGCCGCCAAAGCCCTGTGCATAACGGATCGCAATATCGATGTCAATGCCGGGGAAGTGCTCGGCGATCTGCTCGTCGGTGAGCAGGTCGGTTATATCGTATACATTGAGAAGATCGTTCAGGTCAAGATCCCTGAGTACTTCATTGAGATCTCTGTCCTTGAGAATTTCGTTGAGATCGAGCTTTTCCATCGCCTGCGTATAGGCGATGACTTCGTCCATACCGGAGGAAAAGCGGGAAGCATCGCCCTGCGGAAAGGCTGGAGGATTGGCCATATCCGGCGGCGTCATGCGGCCCATGCGCAGCTGCGCGGTGCCTTCTCCGTGCTGCATACGCGTACCCGGCATATAGGAGATGATAGACGTATACAGCCCGTCCTGAAGTTTGCCTTCAATTTCGCCGCCCAGATACACGCGGTAGACGCCCTCCGTCAGCGAGGGGGTGGAGAAAGCGATATATGTGTAATCGTGCGGAAAGTCATAGGCGAAGACGGGCTGATCCTGTTCGTCGGTGACAACGACAAGATTGTCTGTCTTTTCTGCAAACTCCAGCATCATGAACAGCTGATCGGAGTTTTGATCGATGGGATCATACATGTTGCCCGCGCCTACGATCAGGCCGCCGTTGATGGAAGAACCCATGTCGGAGTCAATACCGCTGTCGCCGCTGGTGGGATGGGCGAGATTGATGATCGTGCCGCCGTTGAAGACGATGAATCCGTTGGAATCGATACCGTCGCCTTCGCCGCCCTCGAATGGCTTTACGGCAGAATAGATGTAGCCGTCGTTCACGGTCAGCGTACCGACGCCATCCTCGGAGACATTGAGAGGATCATCACAGGCGCTGATATGGAAGACGCCGCCGTTGATCGTCATATGACCGGAAGCAACCTCGATACCCTCGTTGTCCGCGTCAACGATGAGGCTGCCCGTACCTTCAAAGCCGAGGGAGACCTGTGAGCCGATGGCACCGTCATATTCGGGTGCGGCTTCATCATCATCTGCCGCCTTGGTGTGAGAACCGGTGATGGAATTCTCGCTGCCGTCGGCCAGCTCGATGGTTACGCCGTACTGGCCGGCGATGCGCGCGTCGTATGCGCTTTCCACAGCGATGGCAGGGGCTGTGCGGCAGATGATCTCTGCACCGTCGAGAATCAGGCGAATCTGGTCGTACTTGCCGGCGCGGATGAGAATCCGCGTATCGGCCGCCGTGCCGCTGATGCGGTAGCTGCCCGCCTGCGTGATGACGACGACGTTGTTTTCCAGAGCCTTGAGTTCCTCGGGCACATCTTCGTGCGTTTCGGCGATTCTGACAAGATGCACCGGCGAGGAGTTGTCCGTGGAGATCGGCTCTGCGTCAACGGTGATGGCCTCGCCAAGAAGGATGATCGTTTCGCTCTCCTGCGCACGGGCACAGGAGAAAAGCATCAGCGCGCACAGGAGCATCAGTATCCGTTTTTTCATATTGCTGCACACCTTTCCAAGTTGTATCTGCGTTGCTAAATATATGATAACACGACATAATGCAATGCATTTGATCCGATTGTGTACGGGCTGTGAAAAAGACAGGCTGGAATTGGATGGCAGATTGCTGTACGCTATGGTATAATGCCGGATAGAATATCGAAGGAGAAGAGGAAAGATATGATTCAGTCCATCATGAAGGATCCGCTGTTTCTGGCTGTGCCGTCCGAACGCGCGGGAAAGGAAGATAAACAGACGGCGCTCGATTTGCTTGATACCCTGCGCGCGAATCTCGATGGCTGCGTGGGCATGGCGGCCAATATGATCGGCGTGCATAAGCGGATCATTGCCGTGCATACCGGCTTTGCGCAGATGGTCATGCTCAACCCGAAGATCACGAAAAAGAATGGTGCATACGAGGCAGAGGAGGGATGCTTATCCCATGCCGGCGTGAGGAAGACGAAGCGCTATCAGACGATCGAGGTGGAGTTTCAGGATCTGAATATGAAAAAGCAGCGCCGCAGCTTTTCGGGGTTTACTGCCCAGATCATCCAGCACGAAATTGATCACTGCAATGGCATTATCATTTAATGCCTATAACCCCATAAAAAGCGGCCCCGCCGAATAGCGGAGCCGCAGATTAGACTTTATTCAGGAACCTTTTTTAGCAGATAGACAGCGTATGCGAGGGCGATCACCG
>JAFQIF010000021.1 GCA_017397695.1 Clostridia bacterium | reverse complement strand
TTTTAATTAAAAACGCACAAGTTTATTCTCCAGCTCCTTTAGGGCAAAAGGATGTATTAGTTTCTTTTGACCGAATTTTACAAATTGCTGATCATATAGATACGCCGTACACGGATACACTCGTTCTGGATGGAACAAATAAATACTTGGTTCCAGGCTTTATTGATCAGCATGTGCATATCTGCGGCGGAGGAGGAGAAGGTGGATTTCATACCAGAACCCCAGAAATCCAACTTTCTCAGATCGTTCGTGCCGGTGTTACAACGTTAGTCGGGCTTCTTGGAACAGATGGATACACAAAAACACCTAGGATGCTCCTTGCAAAAACAAAGGAACTCAACAACGAAGGCATTACTGCCTTTTGCTTAACAGGCTCTTATGCTTATCCTTCAGATACTGTTATTGGCACTGTTTACGACGATATCGTTTACATATCAGAAATAATAGGTTGTAAGCTCGCTATCTCAGATCATCGTTGCAGCCACCCTTCAAAAGAAGAAATCATACGATTGGTTTCTGATATTCGTATGGCTTCGCTGATTGCCGGAAAAGTCGGAGAATTACATCTACACGTTGGTGCTGGAAAGGAGTGTATATCTCAGATTATCGACATCGTCCGCACCACAGATATACCAATTTCCCATTTTCGTCCGACACATCTAGGCCGACATTTAGAAGCAGCGATCGAATTCACACGTCTTGGAGGATATGCGGATATTACTGCAAAAGAAAACGTGCCCAATTTCTTCCCAGATTTATTAAAAGAAACAAATGCTGATCTGTTAACAATTAGTTCTGATTCTAATGGCAGTATGCCAAAGTGGGATGAAAAACATGAACGCATTGTTGGCATGGGTGTCGGGGATATTGGCAACCTATACCGTGTAGTACGTGAAATGGTTATGAATAAATGCATGCCACTTGAAAAAGCACTTACTTTTATTACAAGCAATGTTGCAACAGCTCTTTCGCTATATCCCCGTAAAGGATCCGTACAGATTGGTAGTGATGCGGATATCGTTCTTTTAGATGAAGACTATTTGATCGACTCCGTTATAGCGAAAGGGCGTCTAATGATGAGCGAGAAAACTATCCTTGTTGAAGGAACATTTGAGGCTTAAGGAGAAAGCGAGGGCCATTCCATGCATCGATTAATTCTCAAGCGTTTCATTATGCTAATTCCCGTCTTAATCGGGGTTACTTTTCTAGTTTTCTCTATCCTATCTTTAGCACCGGGAGATCCTGTGCTAGTTGTCTTAGGCGACAATGCGACAGAAGAAGCCGCTGAAGCAATGCGTCACGATTTAGGTCTGGACAGACCATTCTTTGAACGATACATCACGTATATATGGAATCTGTTGCATGGAGATTTCGGAAAGTCTTACAAAACGAAACTAAGTGTCTCTGATCAGATATTGTCCAGATTCCCCAATACTCTGATCCTCGCCTCAGCAAGCATGTTTATCCTCATCAATTTTCTGGAGGAATGAAGCAACGAGTTACAATTGCCATCGCTCTTGTTCTTAATCCAAAGATTTTAATTGCTGACGAGCCGACAACAGCTTTGGATGTAACTCGACACGATACAAGCCCTTATACAACAGCTAATTACAGGAGGAAAACGCAATGAAAAAGACTCTTCTCGCCCTGCTGCTGGTTGCTGCCATGCTGAGCTCCGTTGCCGTCACCGCTTTTGCCGCTGATGATAACGTGCTGCATGTGTACTGCGACCGTGTGTTCCGCTCCTTCAACCAGGTCACCGCTTCCGACGGCAACTTCTTCGAGGTTTGCGGCTCCTGGTCCGAGGGTCTGACCCGCCTGGACGCCAACAACAATCCCCAGCCTGCTCTGGCTGAGAGCTGGACCGTGTCTGACGACGGCCTGACCTACACCTTCACTCTGCGCGAGGGTCTGGTTTGGTCCAACGGCACTCCCCTGACCGCCAAGGACTTCGAGTTCTCCTTCATCACCGAGATCTCCGACAGCGAGACCAACGGCTATGCCGACACTATCGCTCCCATCATCAAGAACGGCGTCGCCTTCATGAATGGCGAAGTGCCCGCTTCTGAAGTGCCGGTGAAGGCTCTGGACGACCGCACCTTCGAGGTAGTTCTGGCCGCTCCCTGCGTCTACTTCACCCGTCTGTGCTCCCTGCCCTGCCTGTTCCCCCTCAATGAGGCCTTCTACACCGCCTGCGGCGACCAGTACGCTGTGGACGCCGATCACCTGATTTACTGCGGCCCGTTCGTGGCGACCTCCATTGACGTGGGCGTGGGCGTGACCCTGGTCAAGAACCCCACCTACTGGGATGCCGAGAACGTGGCCCTGGACGGCATTGACTACAAGGTCATTACCGATGCTTCTGCCGCTCTGAACGCCTACGAAGCCGGCGCCATCGACCGCGTGAACCTGACCTCCATTGACGTGGTAATCTACAACACCAGCGATGAGTTCCACACCTGGTCCGACTTCCGCAACTACTACATGCAGTTTGACTGGACCAACGATCGTCTGAATGCCAAGATGCGTAAGGCTCTGAGCATGGCCATCGACCGTGAGACCCTGGTCAACGACGTGCTGATGACCGGTGCTGTCGGCGCGGGCGGCGTTGTATCCCGCGGCATTGCCGGCGATGGCACCACCTCTTTCCGCGATCTGGCCGGTGATTTCTCCTACTATAATCCCGATCTGGCTCGTCAGCTGTGGGCTGAAGGCGTGGCCGAAATGGGCTCCGCTCCCAAAGATCTCGTCCTGCTGACCGCTGAAGGCACCGACTTCGACGATGTGGCCGTGTTTGTGCAGGATCAGTTCCGCAATGTGCTGGGCATCGAAGTGGCCATCAACTCCATGACCCAGAAGGCCCGCAACGAAATCATGAAGACCGAACACTTTGATATGGCTCTGTCCGCCTGGGGCGCCGACTACGACGATGCCATGACCTATCTGGATCTGTGGACCTCCACCAGCGGCTACCGCGGCTACTATGCCAAGGATGAGTACGTTGCTCTGGTTCGCGCCGCTCAGGTCGAGCCCGACGCGGCTGCTCGTCTGCAGCTGATGCTGGCCGCCGAAAAGATGCTGATCGAGGAAGATATGGTCGTCACCGGTATCTATGATCGTGGCTACTCCTTCCTGCAGAAGCCCTATGTCAACGGCATCCTGAACCATCCCGCCGGTCAGACCACTGAATTCAAGTACGTCACTCTGACCAAGACCAAGTAATCAAACCCGGAATAAGGGGCGGCGGGGCTACCGTCGCTCCTTTTTCCGCTCATGGGCTGCGGACCGGCATGACGATCCGCGGCCGTCATCAGATCCCCGTATTGTGCCGGGAAAAGCGCTGATCTCCGTTTCACCCACACATAATACAAGCAAAATTTCTCCAAGGAGGAGTGTGTATGGCGAAATACATTGGCAAGCGTGTGTTCTACATGATCATCACGCTGTTTCTGATCGCTGTGCTGACCTTTGTTCTGATGAAGATCCTGCCCGGATCGCCGTTTGATACGGAGCGTTTTGAAAAACTGACCCCGCAGCAGCAGCAGGAAGCGCTCGCCAAGTATGATTTGGACAAACCGATCTATGTACAGTTCTTCAAGTACATCACGGATATGCTCAAGGGCGATTTCGGTACTTCCTTCTATTACACCAAGATGCCCGTAACACGCGTCATTTTCAGCCGCATCGGCCCGTCCATGCTGGTTGGCGCCCAGGCCATTTTGATCGGTCTGGCCATCGGCCTGTCACTCGGCATTATTGCCGCGTGCAGGCACAACGGCTTCGTGGATAACCTCACGATGATTATTGCCGTACTGGGTATTTCTGTCCCCAACTTTGTGGCGGCGGCCCTTCTTCAGTATTACATCGGTCTGAAGCTTGGCTGGCTGCCGGTCGGCTTCTGGGAAAGCTGGGCCTGTTCAGTTCTGCCCTCGTTGGCACTGTGCGTGCAGCCGCTGGCCACCTCTGCCCGCTTCATCCGCGCTGAGACGCTGGATGTGCTTCAGCAGGACTATATCGTCACCGCCCGCAGCAAGGGCATGACGCAGGCCCGTCTTCTGCTGAAGCACACCCTGCGCAACTCCATCATCCCGGTCATCACCATCATCGGCACCATGGTGGTCAATCTGCTCACCGGTTCTCTGGCGATCGAAAGCATTTTTTCCATCCCGGGCATCGGCGGTCTGTTTACTGATTCAGTAAAGAACAACGACTATAATGTTATTATGGGCTTGACGATCCTGTACAGCTTCATGTACATGCTGGCCATCCTCATTACAGACATCGCGTACAGCCTGGTTGATCCTCGTATCCGCATTGCCGCAGGAAAGGGTGGTGACTGATGATGTTCAAGCGCAAGGAAAAGTTCATCCCTGCCAAACCCGTTGAGGCGCCTGCTGATCTGCCGGCAGATCTGTTTGAGGCCGCCGAGCAGAATAGTTCCGATCTGGAGTACATCGCCCGCAAGCATCATTCCGCCCTCTATGACGGCTGGATCCGCCTCCGCAAAAACAAGGCGGCCGTCATCTGCGCGGTGATCCTGATCGTGATCACTCTGTTTGCCATCTTCGCGCCGATTCTCGGCCAGTACACCTATTTCGACACCAACTACAAGGCCAAGCTGAAGCCGCCGTCTATCGAGCATCCCTTCGGCACCGACCAGTTTGGCCGTGACCAGTGGGCCCGTATCTGGTACGGCACGCGTATCTCGCTGCTGATCGGTTTGGTCGCCGCCCTGCTGAATCTGTTCATCGGCGTTATCTACGGCGCTGTGTCCGCCATGATCGGCGGCCGCGTGGACGCCATCATGCAGCGCATCATTGAGATTTTGGTCGGCGTGCCGCACCTGATCATCGTGATTCTGTTTATGATGATCCTGCCGCCCGGCGTCGGCACTATCGTTATCGCCATGTCCATCACCGGCTGGGTTAACATGGCCCGTCTGGTGCGTGCGCAGATTCTGAAGCTGAAGAACCAGGAATTTGTCATGGCAGCCAAGCTGCTGGGCACCAGCGGTTGGAAGATGATCATGAAGCACCTGGTTCCCAACACCGTCAGCGTCATCGTCATTCAGATCATGTTCGCCATTCCCAGTGCCATATTCACCGAGGCCTTCCTGAGCTTCATCGGCGTGGGTTTGGCTGCCCCCAAGGCGTCCCTGGGCGTGCTGATCAACGACGGCTACAAAATGCTGCGTGCGGCGCCCTACATGCTGATTTATCCGGCTCTGGCCATCATCCTGATTATGGTGTGCTTCAGCATTCTGGGCGACGGCCTGCGCGACGCCCTTGACCCCCGCATGAAGCACTAAGAAAGGAGGAAACGAGCATGAGCGAAAAGAAAAAGCTGCTTGAAGTCAAGGACATGTACGTTTCCATCCACACCGACAGCGGTGTGGTCCAGGCAGTGCGCGGCGTCAGCTTTGACCTGTACGAGTGCGAGACGCTGGCTATCGTGGGCGAGTCCGGTTCCGGCAAATCCATCACCAACAAGGCCATCATGGGGCTTTTGCCCATCGGCGGGCGAATCGACAGCGGAACCGTACTGCTCGGCGGCAAGGACATTACCCATTACACCGAAAAGCAGATGCGCGATGTGCGCGGCGCCGAGATCTCCATGATCTTTCAGGATCCGCTGACCTCGCTGAATCCCACCATGACCGTCGGCAAGCAGATCACCGAGATGCTGATGCTGCACAAGCCCGGCATGACCAAGGAGCAGCGCAAGGAGCGCGCCATCGAGCTACTGGGCATGGTCGGCATCCCGAACCCTACCGAGCGCTTCGACCAGTATCCTCATCAGTTTTCCGGCGGCATGCGTCAGCGCGTGATGATCTCCATCGCCCTGGCCTGCGAACCCAAGATCCTGATTGCGGATGAGCCCACGACCGCTTTGGACGTGACCATTCAGGCCCAGATTCTGGATCTGATGAAGGAGCTTCAAAAGAAGATCAACACCTCCATCATCATCATCACCCACAACCTGGGCGTTGTGGCCTCCGTGGCTGACCGCGTACTGGTCATGTACGGCGGCAAGTTCGCCGAGGTTGGTGACCTGGACGAGGTTTTCTACGACATGAAGCACCCCTATACCAAGGGTCTGATGGAGTCTATTCCCATCCTTCATTCCGAGGATCAGGATCTGTACTCCATTCCCGGCTCTCCGCCGGATCTGGTGAAGCCGCCGGTCGGCTGTCCCTTCGCACCCCGCTGCAATGAGTGCCTGAAGGTATGCAAGCTGTATCCGCCCAAGACCCACAGCTTCTCCGAAAAACACATGGCCACCTGCTGGCTCTATGACGAACGCGTAAAGGGGGCAAAGTAATCATGGCACAACAGGATAATCTGGTCGTTGTCAAGGACCTTGCCCGTCACTTCGTGCTGGGCAAGGATCAGGTGCTCAAGGCCGTGGACGGTGTCTCCTTCGCCATCCGCCGCGGCGAGACCTTTGGCCTGGTGGGCGAATCCGGCTGCGGCAAGTCCACGCTGGGCCGCACCATTATCGGCCTGTACGACTGCACCAAGGGCAGCGTTGAGTTTGACGGCAAGGATATGA
>JAFQIF010000225.1 GCA_017397695.1 Clostridia bacterium | reverse complement strand
TTGCCGGCGTCAACAAGCTGCTGCCGGGGCTGCATTCCTATGCAGTCTGACGCGGCGATGCGGCCATGACAGTGATTTGAATTGAACAGAAAAGAGGAGCTCTTTGCTGCGGCTGGAGTTCCTTTTGCATGCCGGCGATGCGGTCTGCGCGGACAAACCGGGCTTTTCTCTTGATATCCGGTCTGTTTCTGGTATAATCGAAGTGAAAGCGTTTGACTGTGCAAGGGCGGAGGAGGAATGAAATATGATTGAATCTGTTGCTTTTGCAGGTCTTGGGGCGGTAGGAGCAATTTATGCGCAGCCGGCATGTCTGCTCAGTCAGGTGCCGTGCTATGCGATTGTCCGGAACAAACAGTCCTATCTGGATCATCCGGTCAGCGTGAACGGAGAACGGCTCAAGATGGAAATGATCAATCCTGAAGAAGCTGAAAAGCCGGCGTCTCTGGTGATTGTCGCTGTGAAGTGGCATACGTTTCCGGAAGTGCTGGAACAGATTGCGCCTGTTGTTGGTGAAGGAACCATTATTCTTTCTCTGCTCAATGGCATCAGTTCGGAACAGGTGATCAGAAGCCGGTTTCCTCAGGCGCGCGTACTGCTGGCGATGTGTTCCGGCGTAGATTCCAACAGGCAGGGACGCGCCGTATGTATGAATCGGCGGGGGCGGATCGTCTTTGGAGAGACGGATGGAAGAATAAGCGAGGCTGTGGCGGACGTTGCGGCGTATTTTGATCTGGCAGGCATTCCGTATGACACGCCCAGAGACATGCTGCATCAGATGTGGTGGAAGCTGATGGTCAACGTGGGCATGAATCAGGTGAGCGCGGTGACCGGTCTCCATTACGAAGGCGTGCGTTCCAATCCGGCCGTGATGGAGCAGATGCACCGCGCGCAGCGCGAGGTAATCGATATCGCCAACGCGCTGGGTATCACCATGGACGAACGGGATATTGAAGCATGGGATAAACAGCTGGATACGCTGTGCTGCGACGGGTTGTCGTCAACGCTTCAGGATATCCGTGCAAAGCGGAAGACGGAAGTGGAACTCTATGGCGAGACGATCTGCCGTCTGGGCAAGAGCCTGGGGATAGAAACGCCTGAGAACAGACGTCTTGCCGAAAGAATCCGGGAGATCGAGTCGGAGTATCTGTGAATGTTCAGAAGTGTTGACACTTAAAAATAAACTGTCAACAATTTTATGTAAATTGTTGACAGTTGTGTGGTGCGCGTGTATACTGTTCATAAGTGAGAACGGAATGCGCGCCTTTGTGATGGAGGGAATACTGTGAGTCAGATCAGAGCTGCGCGTTCCGATACCCCAGACCGGATTGAGGAACAGCTGCGCAAGGATATCATCATCGGCAAGTATCGAAAAGGCGATAAGATTGTTGAGACTGAGCTCGCGGAGGTGTTTGGCGCCAGCCGCGGCTCTGTGCGCACTGCGCTTGCGGCGCTTGAGGGCGAGGGCATGATCCACATGCTGCCCAATGGACGCAAAGAGGTTGTGGGGTTCTCCAAGAAGGAAGCCCGTGACATGTATGAACTGCGCTGGACGATTGAAAACCGCGCAGTGGAAATCGCCTGGGAAAACAAGACCATGAACTTCACGCCCCTGCTGGAAATGCTCAAGGAAATTGAGCAGTGCGCGCAGGAGCAGAGCGGTGATACGAACTGGTATGATCTGGATATCCGGTTCCATCATGCGCTGGTTCAGGTGGCGGACAGCGCGCCGCTGCTCAAGGCATGGGAGATCACCATGCCGACGATGTACGCCCTGCTGGAGTTCAATACAAGTATCGACTACAAGGCGCAGTACATCGAGGAATTTCTCTTCAAGCACAAGATGATTTCCGAGATGATCATCACCGGCGACGAAAGAATTTATGATGTGCTCAAAGAGCATATCACAACCGCCAACGAGATTTCCGATCGTGTCATGGAGCATTTCAATCCGTAATTAAGGCTGTATGCCTTAAAAATATGGAAGGAGAATGACCATGAAAAAGATCATCACCCTGTGCCTGGCCCTCGTGCTGCTGCTCTCCTGCAGCTCTGCGCTGGCGGCCAAGAAGTTCACCTTCTCTCATGTCTTCGCGACTGACCATCCGGTTCATATCGCGGTGACTGAGGCGAATGAGATGCTCAAGGAGAAGTCCAACGGCGAAATGGAGCTGGAGATCTATCCGAACGGCACCTTTGCGACCTACAATGATGCGATCACCAACGTTCAGCTGGGCGGCCTCGACTTCGCCTGCCTGGACTCTGCTGCTGACTGGCTGACCAAGGCCGGCGTGCTGCTTGGACCGTATGTCTTCCGCAGCTACGAGCATTTCGACAACTTCAAGCAGGCTGACTTCTACGATACGCTGAACGAGGAGATCGGCGCGGCTGTGGGCGTTCACTGCTTCGACCATTACAACTTCGGCTTCCGTCACCTGACCGCCAACAAGGAAATCAAGGGCCTTGAGGACTTTGAGGGCATGGTGCTGCGCTGCGTCGACTTCCCGCCGTACAGCGAGCTGCAGAAGATCTTTGACGTGAACATCACCGCGATCCCGATCGGCGACGTGTACATGGCGCTGCAGACCGGCGTGGCCGACTGCGAGGAGAACCCGGTGACTCAGATCGTCACCATGAAGTTCTACGAGGTTCAGAAGTACCTGATGATGACCGCGCACATGCTGGCTGTCTCTCAGACCGTTATGAACATCGACACTTGGGAGAGCCTGACTGCTGAAGAGCAGGCCATCCTCGAGGAAGTCTTCGCCTGGGAAGCCACCCGTATCGACGAGCTGGTGCAGGAGATGGAGGAGGGCCTCATCGCGCAGTGCGAAGAGAACGGCATGACCGTTATCCGCGACGTCGACACCTCCAAGTATCAGGAGCGCGTTTCCATCGTTCTGGAGAGCTATCCGGAGTGGGTTGAGCTCTACAACCAGATCCAGGCTCTCGAGGGCTAATTGAATCAAAATCCATAGAACCTTAGCCATGAAAGCGCGGGGGCATAAGCCCCCGCGCCGTCTGGCGCGCTTGAGGGCGTGAGGTTCTTTTCTTTTTCGGTTTTGCCTGTTTAGCGCGCTTTACAGGCGAAAACAGGCAAATATTCTGTAGGAGGAATCCAAGTCATGGAATCAATTCGCCGTGTAACCAATGCGATCAGCCGCACACTGCAGAAGATCGAAATGTTTGTCGGCTGTACGTGTCTGGGGCTGCTGC
>JAFQIF010000224.1 GCA_017397695.1 Clostridia bacterium | reverse complement strand
GAAGGAGGGATTTGAACCCTCGCGCCGCTTCACGCAGCCTACTCCCTTAGCAGGGGAGCCCCTTCGGCCTCTTGGGTACTTCTGCAAGACCTACAAAATATAAAAGATATGGCGGAGAGAGAGGGATTCGAACCCCCGGTACCTCTCGGTATCACTGGTTTTCAAGACCAGCGCCATAAACCACTCGGCCATCTCTCCAGTCTGCTCGAACCAGCAGAAATATTATATGACAGCGTCCTGTCTTTGTCAAGCCCTTTTTTCTTAATTCTGCCTTTTCAAAAAAACTCCTCCGTTCTCCGGAGGAGTGCGCGTCATTTTCTGAATGCCAGCAGCGCGCCTTTGCCTGCCGGCCGCAGGCTTTCCTGCGCCACGCGCAGCCTGCGTGCCGTTTCCCATCGGGATTCGCCTTCCGGCGGCCACACGAGCACAAAGCCCCGTTCCTGTTTTTCCACAGGAAGCTCCCGGACATCTGTGGCGGCCTGCATGTGCTGTACGCCGTGCTGCACGGCATGAAGGCCCAGCACGCAGCGGAGCTCCGCGCGATCGCTGGTGGTTGCGCCCGGCGCCGTCTCCATCACGCGCGCATAGACATGCACATCCGTGTCCGCCTCGATCGGGAAGGTCATTGCAAATGGCTCCCGCGTATGGACGGCATAGGGAATATCCGAATCCACAGGCAGGTAGATCAGCGTTACCTGCATAATGCCCTCTGTGTCAAGCCGCTTACCCGCAGGAGATACAGCCGTGATCGTAGGCGAGGCAAATGCCGCGAGCATTGTGCCGATCGGCGGAGCGTTTTCCGGCAGCGTCACCTGCAGGCGCGTGCTTTCGCGAGCATGCGCATGCGCCTCGCCGGTATGCAGATGAAGCGTCTGGGTTACCGGCTCAAGCAGCGCGCCGCTGATGCTGTACATGTCCGTCAGCAGCTGAATCCGACTCTTTTTCGTCCCCTTGAGGCGCACCTGAACCTCCGCCTCCAGGCGAAGTATTCGCCCCTTATCGCTTTCCACACAGTCCGCCATCACGTCGAGCACCTCAACGTCGGTTGCCGTCTCCACGCCCTCTTCCAGTTGTGCGTCGATGCGCACTTCGTACGGCAGCTCATGCACGGTGGTCACCAGCGGCTGTCCCTGCGCAAGCGGGCGATGCAGCACGCGCACCTCAATCCTGCCGCTGACGCTCACGCGTCCGCTGCCGCCGCTGATTTCGCTCGCCGTCGCTTCCGCTGTGGCGCAGAGCGCATCGCCCGCACCCAACTTCGCCGGCAGATTCTTCTCCTCGCGCACCAGTGTTTTGTTCTCGCCCAGCAGCTCACTGCAGCAATACGCAGCCGTCTGTGTCAGCGTCTGCAGGTTTTGTTTATCCGCTGTCTGTTCCTGCTGCGCGCCGATGATCACCTCGTGCTCCGCCGTATCAAACGCTTCCACGGCAATACTGAGCAGCGCGCGCAGCGTGATGCGGCCGCTGCCGGCCAGTCCCTCCGTCTCCTGCACGCTGACGATGGGCATAATTCTTGCAGAAGGCGTAACGTCCGCAAGCGTCTGGCTATGGGTAAAGCTACAGCTTGTCTCCAGCGAGCGCACGCGCGTCAGATCCCCCTGGGTATACAGCACCTGAAAGCGTACTCGCCCGCGTACCGCCGCTTCCCCGTTCCCCGCCTGTGCGCCGGTGGCATGCGCCTGCGCCTGTACGCTTAATACGGTTACAGCATCGCGCATGCTGCCCGGCAGCGTTGCTTCGCCCTCAATGGTCACCTGTTCCTCGCCGCGTCCGAGCATTGTTTCAAAGCGCAGCATCTCTTTCGTCAGCTTCAGTTCCACGCGCCGTCCCTCCCTTTGTCCATCCTGTTGCCTTTCAGGGTATGCGCTTATGCGCAAAAAAAGACTGCCCGGCATGGGCAGTCGAAAAAACGTTAAAACGAAAAGAATGAAGGTGCGTTGTTAGGGTTGCCGTCCTAAAACCCGTCTGAGAGATACTATCCCTCGAGCTCCCTGCTTCGCGACAGTTCTATGCAAGCTTTCGGGAACCGCCGCTGCGCGCATGCGCCGGTTGTTAATCCTGAAGCTGGAAATGGATCGCACGCATGAATGCCGGATTGAACTTGACCACCTTACGGTCATACGTGACCACGCCGTTGATCTCATCCTCCACGTCGCTGACCTGGGTATAGACCGTAGCGGAAAGGCCAAGCGCTTTCACCGGGATGATCTCCTCTTCATAGAGTTTCCGATAAGCGGCGGCCAGTTCATCCAGCGAGGCGATCTTCTTATAGCCGAATGCCTTCTCGGTATTGAACAGAT
Source organism: Clostridia bacterium (assembly GCA_017397695.1). Next base: position 23,844 of record JAFQIF010000224.1, on the reverse strand, counting down.
GACCCTCCACCGGGAAGCTGTAGCCGCCGAACTCCGTGAGGATTTCGCAGCGCTTCTTTTTATCATGACTGAACTTGTACGGTTTGAAATACACATGCAGACTCTTGAAATCGCCGATGCCCTGATCATGCCAGCCGCTGGCATGATCAATCGTGCGCGTGGTATCCAGCGCCTGAATGCGGCGCACGGCCTCCTGCGCGTCAAACTGACCCCAGCCCTCATTGAACGGCACCCACATGACGATGGACGGGCAATTATACAGATGGCGGATCATTTCTTCAAGCTCCGCATAGTATTCTTTCCGGCCCTCGGCGTCCTGGCGCCTGAACCAACTGTAATGACTGTCCTTGAGCGCAAGGCCAGTAAACAGCGGCGCTGTGATCACAAACATGTTGTAGCCCTTGCGGCCGCCGTTGATCATATCCTGCCACACAAGCATGCCCAGCCGGTCGCAATGGTAGTACCAGCGCAGCGGCTCAATCTTGATATGCTTACGCAGCATGTTGAAGCCCAGTTCCTTGGCCAGGCTGATATCATAGATCAGCGCCTCATCGCTCGGAGCGGTATACAGGCCGTCCGGCCAATAGCCTTGATCGAGCATACCCACATGGAAATACGGCTTTCCATTGAGATGCAGGCGCCTGACGCCCTGTGCATCCGCCCTGACCTCCACGCTGCGCAGCGCAAAGTAACTCTTCACGCTGTCCTCGCCGCAGGCAGCCTCAAAATCATACAAATGGGGCTCATCCGGCGACCACGGCAGGAACTCCTGCGGCACAATGACAATCGCCTCGCCGCTGCGCGCCATATAGGTCTTACCCTCAAAGGAAACCGACACATCCGCCGGCTCGCTGGTCTGCACGATGATCTGGCAGGCACGCTTGTCAAACAGCGGCGTAATATGCAGGCCGGTGATATAGCAGGCAGGCACGCGCTCCATCCATACCGTCTGCCAGATACCACTCTGGGGCGTATACCAGATATTGCCGCGCGCGGTCTTCTGCTTGCCGCGGCTGTGCCAGGAAGAATCCGTATCATCCTGCACGCGCACGAGCAGCTCGTTTTCCCCATCTGTCAGCGCATCGGTGATATCAGCAGAAAACGGCGTATAGCCGCCCCTGTGCCAGGCCACCTTTGTGCCGTTCACATACACCTCGGCCTGCTGATCGACCGCGCCGAAATGCAGCAGAATTCTGCCGCCGTCCGCATTCATCGCCGGAAGGCTGCGGCGATACCAGAGGAATTCATCCGGCTTAAGCGCACGGCTTACGCCGGAAAGCGGCGCCTCCGGAGAAAACGGCACGAGAATCGGCTGCCACTCGCCGGGCTTTTCGCCGGATGCCGTGAAGCTGCAGTCCCAATAGCCATTGAGATTCTCATAGGAATTGCGTACCATCTGTGGACGCGGATACTCCTTGAGCACATTCTGCGGATCGAGGTTTTCGCCCCATACGGTTGTGAGCTTCGTCTGTTCCATGATGTTTCCTTCTTTCTTACACGCAATCAGGCGGCGCAATATACACCGGCAGGCTCATCGGCATAAAGCTATCCAGCTCATCGCAAAGGCGCTGCACCTGCTCCGGTTGATACACCTTGATCATGTTATCCGGCTTGACGCAGTATTCCCCGCATACGGCGGCCAGCCACTTCGCCCGTTCCCGCTGCCACGGCGCGGCACAGATGGTAACCGTTCCATATTGGCCGCTGAGCAGCTTCATCACCACGGGAAAATCACGCTCATCCTCCAGCATCAGCTCAGCCACATGGCAGTCCGCAGCATTCTGCCTGAGCGTGCCAAAGCCAACCGGCTTCCCTTCTCTGGTCACGGCAAACGGCTCATTATTCCATGTGCGCAGGATATCCAGATAAGCCGCCTCGCCGCGCTCGCAGAAGCAGGGCTGGCACTTCATCAGCGCAGCGGCCTGCAGCACATGCGCCTGCGTCATCGGCACAATCGCAAACGCGTTCGTTGATACGCCCGCGAGCGCGTGACGCACATTGTCCCTATCCAGCTGCGCAGCGAGCTGATAGCCTGCCAGATCATAGCCGAAGTACTGATAGCGCTGGCGCTGACCGCCCAGCGCCGCAAACGCCGCGCCCAGCTCCCTGGCACGCTCGTCCACCGCGTCCATGATGAGCTTCATATAACCCTTTCCGCGGGCTGCTGGATGCGTGCTCACCGAGCCCACGCCCAGCGTCATGATCCGCCGCTTGCCGGCACACACCACAACCGGATAAGCCAGCACCGTTGCCGCGATCTTCCCATTCTCGCGCACGACGAAGTGATGCGCCGCGCCGTCTCCGCTTTCGCCGTAGAGCTTGGGCAGCAGCGTTGCAAAGTCATGCGGCCTGTGTGCCTTGGAAAACACATAATCGATAAATTCGATGATTTCCTGCTTTTCCTCAGGTCCGGCCCAGTACGCTTTGATCACCATAACCACCCTTCCTGTATTTGCTATCCTGATTATAACACGCAAAAACTGCACGCACAAGCGATTGATCGTCCGCGCCGGATATGCTAGAATAAGACATCAAAACACATCACAGGAGGATCCCGCATGAGCCTCAAGGAACAGATGGAAACCGGCAAGGTGTACATTGAATTCGGCCACGCCTCCCCAGAGGACAAGGCCTATGAGCAGGTGATCGAGGAGCAGCGCCAGATCGCCAAAGAGCTCTGCTTCGACTACAACAACACCCGCCCGATGGACGTGGAGCGCAAGGACGAACTGCTGACCAAACTGCTGGGCAGCCGCGGCAAATCCATCTGGATGGAAGCGCCGATTCATTTCGCCTATGGCAGCAACACCCACATAGGCGACCATGTCTACGCCAATTTCAACCTGACTGTCGTCGATGACGGCGAATGCCGCATCGGCAGCTACGTCATGTTCGCGCCCAACGTGGTCATCTCCACCACCGGCCATCCGCTCCATCCCTCCCTGCGGGACAAGGGCGCGCAGTTTTCCCTGCCGGTCGTGATCAAGGATCATGTGTGGATCGGGTCCAACGTGACGATCATGCCAGGCGTGACCATCGGCGAAAACAGTGTGATCGGCGCAGGCAGTGTCGTGACCAAGGATATTCCGGCCAACGTTGTCGCCTGCGGCGTGCCCTGCCGCGTGATGCGCGAAATCAACGACAACGACAAGGTCTATTACCGCCCGGGCATGAAGATCAACGAGGACTGGGACAAGTAATCCTTTCATCAAAAGACGGCCGCCGGCTGAAAACCGGCGGCCGTTTGTGTTATACCTCAATATGCTGTGCGTGGCTGAAATGCTGCTGGGTGTACATGATGACCTTGTCGCCCTCCTGCATCACCAGATTGCCGTTGGGAATGAGCACCTTGCCCTTACGCTTGACCATGACGATGATCGTCTGGCGCGAAATATCCAGATCGCGGATGCGCTCGCCGACCCACCGGCTATGCCTGAGCAGCACAACCTCCTTCAGGTCAATATGCTCGTCGCTGTCAAATGGTTCTGCACCGATCACCAAGGTATCGCCGACCATCAGCTGCGTGCTGCCGCGCGGCACGATCACCCTGCCGTTTCGCTTGACAGCGGCAACAATCGTTCCGATAGGCAGTTCCAGTTCGCTGATGGTTCTGTTCGCCCAGGCATCTTCCGGATCCAGATGAATCTTGATGAAATGGACGTCCTCCGTCTTCACATATTCGCTCATGCGCTTGATGCGGGAATACTGATCGACGAAGCCTGCAGAAATAATACCGGTAGGAATGGCCACCATGCCTACACCCAGGAACGTAATGATAATGGAGAATATCTTGCCCACCGTCGTAATGGGATAAATATCGCCGTAGCCGACAGTCAGCAGCGTGGATACTGCCCACCAGATGCCGGAGAAGGCGTTGGTAAATACGTGCGGCTGCGCTTCATTCTCCAGGCTGTACATACACAGGCTGGATGCAATCATCAGAATCGCAATCAGGAAAACAGAGGATATCAGCTGCTGACGTTTACTGGTGATAACCTCGGTAATAACGCTGAGCGAATCATAATACGCATTGATACGGAAAAGGCGGAAAATGCGCACCACACGGAACATGCGGAACGCCACTGCGCCGGACGGGAAAAAAATCGGAAGATAATACGGCAGAAAGGAAAGCAGATCGACCACACCGCCAAAGGAAAAGAAATACTTGACCAGTGCTTTGGGCTCAGAAAACTTGGGGAACTTGATCTTCGCCGTAAACAAGCGCAGCAAATAATCCAGCGCAAAAAACGCAACGGTCACCGCCTCAATCGTCAGCGCCATGTGACCATACGGCACCCTGAATTCCTCAAATGTATAGAAGATACTGAGCATCAGATTGACGACAATGGCCAGCATATTGACAAAGTCATAAATACGACTGGGATAATCGTCCAGACTACCAACCTCAATGATCTGAAAAATGCGCTTGCGAAGGGCAGTCATATCCTTTGTAAAGGCCATGGTTGTCACTCCTACATGCATTGATGCAATCTATTTGTTCTATATATGATACCTGTAAAGCGCGTATATTGTAAACCGCATTTCGATTCCTTAGCGACATCTTAACGTATTCTTTATGTATCATATCCATTTTTTGCAAAAGAAAAGCGGATCTCTCAGATCCGCCTCTTGATTCCATTCGTCTTATCACAGCACTTTTTTCAGTTCTCCATTATCCAGCCTGATCGCATTCTTGCCGGGGTTGATTACCAATCCCTTGTAAGGCTTGGCCATTTGGCGCGCCTCTGCAAAGGAGATGACCGTCACGCGGGAATTCTGACCGAAGACAGGCAAAAGCTTGGTAAAATCGGTAAACAGAGGCACCCATTCCTCCTTCGTCTTGTGATAGACGATGGAGCGCAAATGCATGCGCCGGCTGTCCATCTTCTTGGCCAGGCGATAACCCGGATTGCCGTTGGTGACAATATGCTGATTGAGCGCATACAGGCTCTTTGCACCGACGGTCGCATGCAGATCTCGGTCGCGCACGGGCGCACTGGGGTCGTCGCCCTCATAGCACATGGCAGCCAGGAAGAGCGTATCGGGCAGGGACTTGCACATCTGCGCCCAGATTTCCGCCTTCTGCGCCTCTTCCTCACACTCGAGGAACTGTGTGCTCAGCATCTGAAACGCGCCGACCCGGTCCACTTTAGGCGTTTTCTTCTTCGGCTCCTCGCCCTTAGGCTTAAAGCCGACCATTTTGCGCAGATTATCCATAAAAGAAGCCATATGCCGCACCTCACAACATTTTCCGTTGAAGCGATTATATCACGAATCCCGCAGGCCGGCAAGGCTCAGCCGCGCATGGACATTACACGCCCAGTTTCGCCAGCGCATAGAGCACGGCAAGGAACGCCAGATTGAGCGCGGTAAACACGCCCAGATACCTGCCCGCCTTCGCGCCCGGCGCCTTCATGTAGAGCTTGAAGGAAATCAGGCTCGCCAGTGACGCCACCAGCGTCCCCAGGCCGCCCAGATCCACGCCTCGCATCAGCGCAAACGCATCCTCTGTGAATCCCGAGAGCATCAGCGCCGCCGGCACATTGCTGATCACCTGCGAAGCAAGAATACCGATCTCCATTTCCCGGCCCGCGATCACGCTGCCCAGCAGGCTGCTCACAGCCTCCACGCGACCGAGATTGCCCACAAACACGAAGAAGCATACAAATGTGAGCAGAAGCGCATAGTCCACTTGCGCAAGCAGCGACCTGTCCGTCGCCAAGACGGTGAGCAGCACGAACACAAACGCCGCCCACTTGGGCAAAACGCCAAGCACGCTGAGAATGCACACCGCAAACTGCACGCCATGCAGACAAAGTTTCGCCTTGGGCAGCGGCACGGCTTTCGCCCTTTCGGCTGGAGCACTCACCTTCTCACGGGAAAGCAGCAGACACGAAAGCAGCACAAGCGCCAGACTGACAGCCGTCAGCGGACCGACCGCGCGCAGAAACCGCCCCATAGGCATGGCGTAATGCGCATACAGGTACAGATTCTGCGGATTGCCGATGGGCGTAGCCATACTGCCCAGATTCGCTGCAATGGTTTCAATGGTGACCGTAAGCATCAGCTGAGACGGTCTTGCGACAAGCAGCGCAGTGGTCAGCGGCACGAACGTGATCAGCGCCACATCGTTGGTGACCAGCATGGCCGAGAAGAAGCACGCCAGCGACAGCGCTGCGCCAAGCATGCGCACGCTGCCCGCCCGGCTGACCAGCGCATCGCAGATGCGGTCCATTACGCCGCAGCGCTTGAGGCCTGCTACGACAGCCATCAGCGCAAAGAGCAGCATCAGCACATTCCAGTCCACATAGCCCGCGTAGGCTACATCCGGCGCAACCGCAAACATGGATATAGCCGCAGCAGCCATCGCGATAAGCAATACCATTTCGCCCTTGAGATAAGCAATAATCTTTTGCATAGAATCAATCTCTTTTCTGTTTTCTTTCGAAATACCGCAGGACAGTATACTACGCAAACATCTTATGCGCAATAAAAAACAGCCCCTTGGGGGGCTGTTTTTTATTCAATTGTCTGCTTACGGCTGGTTGATTACCCGCAGACCCCACACCGCCGCGCCGGTTTCATCCAGCGCCGTAAAGCAAGTGATATATGCTTTCTGATCCGCATCGCAGCCGCGCTGGATCATGCCGTCATAGTTCACGCCGTCCAGCGTAAGCGTCAGGCGCTGTCCATCCAGGCATTCCCACGCGCCCGCCAGGTCGCCCGACACGCTGCCGTCCTCATGGAGCGTAACCAGCTTCGAGGCGTGTGCCTCTTTATTGATGTCGCGCTCGTGGAGCACAACCTTGTAAAGACCCGCCTGCTGCTGCGCATCCACCGGCTCAATCATCTCGCCCGCATAGCGCAGCGGCGACACCACCGGCCAGCCTGCTTCATTCATATAGAATTGATGCACGCGCACGCTGTAGCGCTCACCCTGGCCGGGGAATCGGGTATGGAAGATGAGGAAATATCGTCCGGTCTCCTCGTCATACCAGGCGGAATTATGCCCCGGCGAACGGTAACCGATCTGTTTTTTGCTTGCATCCGTCTCATACGGCTCCCAGACATAGCCGCCCATGAGCTTGACGCCATAGCCTTCATAGTCCGGATCGTTGAAATACGAACCCTCCGAGCCGCCGCAGGCGATCATATCCTGTCCCAGCGCATCCACGTACGGGCCGTCCGGACTCTTTGAGCGGCACACGCGGATGTTGTAGCCGTCCGCAGCATTCAATCCGCCGAAGGACAGGAACAGATAGTAGTAATCCGTATCCGGGCTGTAAAGGATATACGGCGCTTCGATGCGGGCATGGTTCCTGCCCAGCAGTTTTTTGCCATAGCCCTGCCCCTCCAGCGGGAATCCCGTGTTTTCATCCATCTCCAGGATGAAGATCCCGCCGGAATACGAGCCATACACCATCCAGAGCTTACCGTCCCGATCGTAGAAGGTATGCGGATCGATGACATTGGGATACTGCGTAGCGTCATAGCCCGGCATGCCGGACTTGAGGAAGATGCCCAGATCCTTGTAGGGGCCTTCCGGTCTGTCGCTCACGGCAAGGCCAAGCGCAGACAGCGGCGAGGACCCCTCACAGGCACAGTAATACAGATAATAACGGCCATCGGCAAGCTGCTGCACATCCGACGCCCAGAACGTCGCCGTCCGCGCCCAGAAAAGCGCCTCCTGCAGCTCAGTCTGCACATTTTCAAAAAGCTTGCAGCCCGATTCCGCATTGCGCGAGATGGTCTCCCAGCTCATCAGATCCTGGGAGCGTGCGGCGGCCATATGGCTGCCGTAGATGTAGAAATAACCGTCATCCGCAAGGATCACGGACGGATCATGCACAGACGCATTCTTGAATTTCGGCATCTCATCCTGCGCCCAAGCCGCAGAGCACGGCACAAACAGAAGCAGAAGCAGACACAGGACCACAAGCATTCTCTTCATCGATTTATCCTCCATCGTCACACCATATTCACCGGTGCCGCAGCCGCGGCAGGCATATCAGGATGTATGCCGCTTCATCGGCTTGCCCAGCACAAACGGGCACCAGCGCACCATGCATACGCTCATCACCGCCAGTACGGCGCAGGTGATGCCCACAGACAGCCCAAGCCCCAGCGCGTCATGCTCAATTGCCGGCACCCAGGCAAACAGCCTGCGCACTGCGGCCATGGCCAGCATCAGCACCGGCGCATCGTGGAACGCATAATACACCAGACTGTTTTTTCCGATAAACGCCAAAGGCCGGCAGCGCCCGATGCGCCTTGACAGCGCCAGCGCGCCAACGACGCCGCCGCAGGCAGCCAGGAAAAAACACAGCGGATTGCCAAGCTTGCAGTAATACAGGTCGCTGCGGCCTACCTGCGCATAATTCATATACCCGAACGCCGCATTCATGCCCCAGGCAAGCGCCAGCATCCAGAGCGAATCTAACACGCGCGCATGCCTGTCTGCCGCCTGCCGCAGCAGATAGCCGATGATCAGGAAAGAAAGCGCAATCGGCACCAGATCGGCGCTCCAGTACGTACCCCGCACGCGGGGCAGCACAAACGCGCCTGCAGCAAACACCGCTGCAGCAGCCGGCAAGCGCCAGCCCTCATGCCTGCGCGTCAGCCGAAGCACGAGATAAAGCAGCGGCTCGGCGAGGAAGAGTACCTGCAGAAACCAGAGTGAAAAGAAATAATCCGTCAGCCGGTATCCCACTGCAATGCCGGCAAACTGCCGCAGCAGCAGCCCGCTTGGCTGCATCCGCTCAAGAAACACAAAGCAAAGGCCCCATGACAGCACACTCAGATACAGATACGGGACAACCAGCGTACGCAGCTTATCCGCGATAACCGCTTTCACGCTTTTATACTTTTCCGGCCTGAACGTAAAACCTGACAGCGCAAAAAACAGCGGCATATGAAACGAATATATGAAGCCCATCAGCTCCATGGGCGCATAATTGCAGTGACCGATGATCACCAGCAGCATGGCTGCGCCCTTGGCAATATCGATATAGGCGATTCTTTCCTTCGCTCCCATGCGCTGCCCTCCGCTACTCCGATTCAAAGACGACGTCTGTATTCCATCACGAATGCGCCGGCTCTTTATTGCGCTTCCCTCTGTTTTTTCTCAAGCTTACAGTTCATCCAGTGTGCCGATCTGTGAGAAATCCTCGATATAGGCGTCCGCAGTGCTGCGGATTTCATCGGCGTATTCTTTGGACGAATCATCGTACACGCCGCACACGCGCATACCGGCTTCCTTTGCCGTCCTGTCCGCGCCAAGGTTGTCATCCAGAAACCAAACTTCCTCCACAGGCCGCCCGATACGCAACGCCGCCATGCGATAAATCTGAGGATCGGCCTTGGTCGTGCCAAAGTCCTCGCAGGACCAGACATGGGAAAACAGATCATACACGCCAAGCCGCTTCAGGCATGGATCGAGCATGGCATGCGGGCTGGCTGTGAGCACGTTCAGATCATCGCCGCGCGCCTTGAGACGGCGCAGCGCCTCGATCACATGCGCCTTGGCCGGCACATGATGCGTATACGCATGCACGGCCCGCTCGTTCATGATCCCCACGATCTCCTCCACCGGCTTATCCAGCCCCATGGAGGCAAAGAGTTCCGCCGTCTTGCGGTAGCCCAGCGGCGTGGTCACCTTGATGATATCCGGCTCATGGACAACGCCGTTTTCCTCAAGAATCTTCAGCATCATCGCCGCATAGATGGGCATGGAATCCACCAGCGTGCCGTCAAAATCAAACAGATACGTATGCATTCTTCGCTCTCCATTCATCGCAGCAGCGCCTCAGCCCGCCTGCGCTCCTCCTGCGTCAGTCTTGGCATGAGATATTCCACATAGGCATTCAGACCCGAAGCGCTGATCAGCTTGGGTGCGCCCACGCGGCGCTCAAAGTTTTGGGCAAAGATCTTCTCCAGTACGCCCTGCGCAAGACCAAGGCCCGTACCCGAGATGCCGCCGACGGAGAACGGCGTGTCCTCCATAAGCGTTTTGAGCACAAACTCGACGATGGTATCCTGGCTGCCAAAGACCACATCGTCCTCTGCATCCACCATATCCGTGCCGAAGACCAGCTTATCCTGATAGGTTTCAAAGAATGTGCGCCAGCCCTCGCGATCCGCCAGAAACGCAGTGTACATTTCGCTGCCGGGCGTCAGATCGAGCCAGAAGTTTTCATAGGCATCGAGCATACGCTCGGCGTGCGCGCGGTCGTCAGATGTAAAATACAAATGCGCCATGGAGGTACAGAGTTTGGGATAGCGCGCCATCACATTTTCCACCTGCGTATAGATTTCATCCAGTGTGGGGAATCCCTCGCCCACGCACAGCCAGTTGTATTTCACGGCAAACGCAGGCGCAGTCTTTGCATCCCAGAACGTCGCCGGATCGCCGGCATGCCAGGTAACGGGCACATGCTCACGCTGCGCAAGGGCAAACGCCCCATCAAACACGTCGCCGTCCAGCGGCGTTTTCAACTGGCGGTAGGTTGCGGGCTTGCTCTCCAGAATCTTCCATCCGTCGCAGCCGGCCTCAAGCATCAGTTCCAGCTGCTTTTCATGATCGGCCCTGTCCGGCTGCCTGCCCGGCGTATACACCATGCCGCCGAAGGCATAGGTACGTTCGGGTGCGATGCGCTTAGCCAGCAGGCATTCCAGCGTATTGAGCGCATTGCCCTCGCAGGGAATGGCCATCAGGGCATACTTTTCGTATCCGAAGTGATCCACCATCTCCAGCGCTTTTTTCGGATTATGGTGTTCCAGATGCACGTGACTGTCGATAATTCTCATAGGCCTGCCTCCTGACCGGTTTATCTGCATTGCTGTAATTGATTATATCACAAAAACGTATAGCATGAACCATACTTTTGCTGTTGTTGTACGGACAGGAATATCTGCAAATGAAAACACAGGCTCCGAAAGGCCTGCGTTTTCATCATATGCATTTCAATCTCTGAAAACCAGCTTCGCAAAATCGCGCATGGCGCGCCTGAATGCGCCCCAGTCATGCGTGAGCCCCTCATACATCCGCTCATGCATACACGGCTTGTCAATCACGCCCAGCGCTTCAAGCTGCGCATGATCCTCCTGGAATACATTCACATAGACGTCATGCGAACCGATGGAACGGAAGAATACGCGATAATTTTCTTCGATGAACGACGGATGATCCTTCAATACGCGCAGATGCGGACAGGAAAGGAACGGCGTCTTCGTATCCATGCGCACAAAGCCGCTGAACATGCCCAGTGCGGAAAAAAGCTCCGGATGACGAAGGCCGATGACACTCGCCTGCTCCGACCCCATCGAAAGACCCGCGAGCGCACGGTTTTCCCTGCCGGGCAGCACGCGATAATGCTCGTGCACAAAGGGAATGCACTCCTCAAGGAGCATCTTCTCAAACGAGGTAAAGTCCCAGTATCCTTCGCCCGCAAGACGCTCCATGCCGTCGTTCATGACGACGATAAACGGTACGCACAATCCGTCCGCAAGCAGGTTATCCATCAGATACGGCAGCTTGCCCATACTGATCCATTCGTTTTCATTTTCCGTCAGTCCATGCTGGAGGTACAGCACCGGATACGCGCCGCCCTCCCGATACTGCGGCGGCAGATAGATATTCATGCGCTGCCAGCCATTCCTTACGCGGGAAAAGAATACCTCACGCACCACCTGACCATGCGGCACATCCCGCAGGAGAATCATCCGGCTTTCGGGATCCGGGATTTCCACAAAATTGACCTGACGGAAGCTCCTGAAATGCATGGGCATCTGCGGATGCAGATACAGCACATCGTTGAGATAAAAACGTACGTCCTGCGGGCCGCGGTATTTCTCATCATACGGCAGCACGCCGGTAAAGAATCCCGTTTCATCCTTGACCAGCTCGACAGCATCCTCCGCAAAGGCAGTCAGCACCGCGCGCGCCCGGTCCATCCCCGGCGCATACAAGCGGAACAGCACGCTGCCGTCCTCCTGAACGAGCGCACCGGTAGGCACCTGCTCGCCCGCCCAGAAATCGCCGATCCTCTCCGGATAAGGCGGATGAAATGCGCCGGACTGTTCGGTCAGCGCCCGGTTTTCAATCAGTTCCTTTTCAAACATCGTTTTCCCTCCCGGAACTTGTTCTGTTGCGTCTGTCAAGAGCCTCTTTGCTTTGAGTATAGTTTCTTTGCAGGAAGCTGTCAAGCCGCGCGAAGGCGGCAGCCCAAGGGGGCAGGAAAAACAAAAATGCGGTCGGCTCACTTCTGAACCGCTTTTCACTCTGGGGGTATACCCGCTGCACGCAATTCACACAATTTCCTGCACAGTAAAAAAACGCAGACTCCGTAGAATCTGCGCTTTCTGTTTCAGATTGCGTTCCTGTCCTTCTGCGCTGCGCCGCAGGCGGCATATGCAAGACAGTATCCGACGATCGGCGAAAGACCGAATCCCGCAAACGGAACAGGGTATTCTCCGGATATCGTGAACAGGATCGTTACCGCGTAATACACCGCAAGGCTCAGCGTACCCGCCTTACCCCGCCTGGCAAAGCGATACATCCAATACGCCGGAATCGCCGCAAGCGCTATCCATCCCGCCGCCTGCAGCAGCCACGACCTTTCGCCAAGCGTGATCAGCACGCCTTCGCAATGCGCTGCAGGTTCAATCGCCGTCGGCACACCTAGGCACCGGATCACAAGCGCACACAGCACAAACACACTCAGTGCGCTCCAAAGCCGATTCTTTCTATGCCTCCACAAAACCACAAGCGCCGCAGCAGAGAAAGCCGACAGCTGCGACAGATCCGGCTGAAAGCGCAGCACAGCCGCAGCGCCCAGCACCACGGGCCAAGGGCACCTCACGCTGCCGAGCATGACCAGCATCGCCGGGAGAACCAGTATCGCTGCATTGACATTGAACACGCCCAGATCCAGCCAGCGCCTTGCACCTCCGGCTTCCGTACCCAGCAGCGTAGCCGCCAGCGGAAGCAAAAGCAGCACAGACCATACCGCAGGTGAAAACCTTCCGGCGGCACGCCGAAGCGGCTGTGCCAGCCAGGCAAAAATGACAAAGGCCGCAATCTGCTGCCCCCACAGCACAGGCGACACATCGCACCAGATCATATCCAATACGCCCAGCGCAACCGCCGGCAGGATAAGCAGGAAGTATCCCACGATCCGGCGGCCCTCTTTTGCCGTATGTTCGTCAATGGCTGTCATGCTGCACGCTCCCGATATGTTTTTCTATTATCATTATAATTGGCTTATGCGCTTTCGGCAAGGTTTCTGAACGATGTCGTGCGTTCGCTATAACATTATGATGAAGAATGCACCAAAGGTTGTTCGGGATACGTTCCCGGATACAGTACGAAAATAAAGCAAAAACCAGACGTTTCACAGCGCCTGGCTTTTTTGTCAAATAATTCTTTGCTAATTTCAGAATCAAAAGATCAACCATTCCTGATTCTGTATAAATAAAACAAGAACATACAACAAAATCTTTTATTCACCCATTGGAGACATGTTCGTTTTCCACCTTTTGCATTCTGTAACCGATCCCCACATGTGTTTGTATATACTGCGGCATCTGTGCTGATGTTTGAAGCTTCTTCCTTAATGCAGCCATAAACACGCGCAACGTGCCAACATTGTTCTCCCAACTGCTGCCCCAAACATTCTTTGTGATGTACTTATGTGTCAGCACTTTTCCAACATTCTGCGCCAGCAAACACAGAATTTTATACTCGATCGGCGTCAGGTGTAATTCATTCTGATTCAGATATGCGCAGCCCGCAGCATAATCAATCATCAGCTGCCCATTGAGAAAAACAGACTCCTGCATTCCCACACTGCTGATCAATGATAACCGTCTTTGCGCTACCCGCAGACGCGCAAGCAGCTCTCCAACCGAAAATGGCTTGGTGATATAATCATCTGCACCCATATCCAGGGCTTCTATCTTATCTTCATCTTCACTCCTTGCACTGATCACGATAATCGGCACATTCGACCAGCTTCGGATTCTCTGAATAACCTCTATGCCGTCGATATCCGGAAGCCCTAAATCCAGCAAAATCATATCCGGATTATGCGAAGCCGCTTCTATCACTGCCGTTTCGCCATTGGCAGCAGTGATGTAGCGGTAATCATGCGCTTTCAGTGTCGTCGTAATCAGATTACGGACAGGTTGATCGTCTTCAACGATCAAAACAAGATAAGGATTCATCTATTGCAACCTCCTCAATGGGTAAGGAAAAGGAAAACACCGTGCCTTGCGGCTCATTATCCTTTATGGAAATACTTCCGCCATGTGCAGCGACAATGGCATCGCAAAGATACAATCCAAGTCCCAAACTCCGTCTATTATCCGCTGCATTGTTCTTACGGCTTCCCCGATAAAACTTCTCAAAGACACGCTGCTTTTCTTCCTCTGCGATTCCACATCCATCATCAGACACCTCAACAACCGCCATATTTGCATCTCTTTTGATCGACACGCAGACTGGTGATCCCGACGGCGAATACTTGATAGCATTATCGGCCAGATTGATGATCACCTGCATCAAAAGACGAGAATCGGCCTTGACCATCAGCATTTCATCCTGACAGTCATATGTAATCCGGTTCGTTTCCTGATTGACATGCTCAAGCGCTGCTTCCGCAATCTCTCCAATCAGCTCTTTATTCATCCTCAGATTCATACGTCCATCTTCAATCCTTGTGGCAGCCAGCAGGTTTTCAACCAGCTTGATCAGCCATTGCGAATCATTGTAGATGTCCGTATACATTTGCATTCTTGTCGACTCGTCAAAGCTTGCATCGCTGCTCAGAAGGCTGCTCGCATAACCTGAAATGGTTGTCAGCGGCGTTCTCAGATCATGAGAAATCGTTCTGAGAATATTGGCTCGAAGCTGTTCATTCTTTGCCTGTACAGATGCAATTTCTTTTTCCCTTGCATTCTTTTCATTCTCAAGCGCCAGCGCGCCCTCGCCAAGAATAGAAAGCAAAATATCATACTCCTGAGCGTCTAATGGATTATCGCGTGTTTCAACGCCAACAACGCCGTATACCCGGTCATTTACCCGCAAGGCAAAATACATATATGCCAGTTCAGAAAAGACCTCAGTCGTTGCGCCGGCAAAGCGGTTATTCTGATAAACCCACCGGGCAGCAGGCCTCTCTTTTTCTTCATCGTATTGACTTTCTTCTTTCAGATTCGATGTATGAATCTGAACAGACGACAGCGTTCCCTCTGTTCCATCGTAAATCACAATGTTGCGTCCAAGCAATTTCACGATCTGCTCGGCAAGCACCTGAAGAATGCTTTCTTTTCCACTTGCTTTGGATAGCGTTTTGCCTGTATCAAACAGGATTTTTGTTCGCTTAGCGATTCGGGCGGCCTGACGCGCCTGTTCCTTATATCGGACGGCAAACGTGCCGGTAATCATCGCCGTGAGAAACATGGTGATGAACGTAACGGGATATCCCGTCTCATACGCTGAAAACGAAAAGCGAGGATAGGTAAACAGAAAATTAAAGATAAATACACTTGCAACCGAAGCAATGAGGCTATACATTCTGCGCGACGTCACAGCCGAAATAAGCAAAACGCCCAGAATATATACCATGATGATGTTCGTGTCCGTAAACCCAGCATGATCAAACAAGACGCCCAGAAGCGTTGCACAAATCAAAATCGCCAGGCTCTTGGCAGAATCCATAAGCACATGACGGACGCTATCGCGTCTGGATTGCTTCGGACGATAGGACGCATCTGCATTCTGATCTGGAATGATATGAATGTCCACCTGAGGCGCATAAGCAACAAGCTGGTCCGTAAGTGTCGGCTTTCCGAAAAAGCGCACTTTCGATACGGCACTGCGCCCCAGAACAATCGTTGTCACTTCCGATAATCGTGCAAACTCAGCAATCTGGTAGGCAATGTCATCTCCCAGTACCTTTTCAACTTCCGCCCCCAAACGCTCTGCCAAGCGGCAGTTATCCTGAAGTCTTTGCTTGTTTTCCGGCGTCGCCACTGCGAAATCCGGCGTTTCCACAAAAAGGGCTGTAAACCTGCTTGGACTTGTTTGGGCCATACGAGCCGCAGCGGCAATAATTCTCGCATTGGAAGGCGCCGATGATAGACAGACAAGAATATGCTGCATAGAATCACCTCATACGCTTATTCTAGCATGGGGCCGTTCAGGTTTCTAGTCATCTCTTTCGTTCTCGCCTGTCAGAATATGGGAGTTCTTCAGCTTTTGCCTGCGCTTTCTGCCTATGTCCATCACCCGGTCCAACCTCCGGATCATCTGATAAAGAAGAACAAAAACAAGAAGAGCTGATACTGATAAAAGAAATTCCTTCATTCACAATCGCCTCCTCAAACTGTTCATTGCCTTTGTTTGGTCCATCGTTCAGATATGAAAACACTTGTGAATCGCTTTTTCATGACCCACCACAAGAATAGACTGCTGCGCACTGAGCCTCATATCCGGCTTGATATCCATATTGAGCTTTCCGTAATCTCTCACGCCCAGCACGTTAATGCCATATCTTCTTCGAATATCCAATTCAACAATGGTTTTTCCATCCCAGATTTGCGGCACATCTAACTCCAATATGGCATAATCATCATCAAGCTCTACATATTCAAGAATGTGTTCCGACGTACAGCGTATGGCCATCCAACTTGCCAATTGCTTTTCCGGATATACCACCTCGTCCGCGCCATTTCGAAGAAGAAATTTCTCCTGCATTTCCTGCGAAGCCCGGGCAATCACCTTTTCTGCGCCCAGTTCTTTCAGCAGCCATACCGTTTCAAGCGAGTTTTGGAAATTGTCTCCGATTGTGACAATACAGACATCAAAGTTTCGAACACCCAGCGACAGTAAAAACTCTTTATTGGTACTATCGCCAATCTGCGCCTCCGTTACATAGGGAAGCGCTTCCTGAATGCGCTCTTCATTCAGATCAACTGCCAGAATCTGGTGCTCAAGATCATTGAGCTTCATCGCAATATGCTTTCCAAAGTGACCCAATCCAATCAGCAATACAGACTTCATCGTTTCCTCCTTAACCCACAGTCAATCTTTCCTGCGGAAAGCGTGAAGATGTGCCTTGATTTCCGGGCATCGCCGCAAAAATCAGTGTCAGCCCTCCAACTCTGCCAAAGTACATCAGCATAATCAAGATTGTTTGTGATACAGTTCCTAACTGCGCTGTTATGCCCAGAGACAAACCCACAGTACCCACAGCGGATGCCGTTTCATACAAAGCCGTCAAAAGAGGAATCCCTTCAAGCCGACTAATCAAAATCCCGCCTCCCAGAAACAGAACCAGATACATCATCAGAATCGTTGCAGCGTTGCGAATTGTATCATCTGTGATCCTGCGTCCGAAAAAATGCGTGTGCGGCTTTCTGTTGAACACAGAGACTGATGTAGACAGAAGAACCGCAAAAGTCGTCGTTTTCATGCCGCCCGCCGTTGATCCCGGAGAACCGCCTATCAGCATAAGCAGGATCATTACCGCAAGACCACTTTCGCTGATCGACGTCAAATCAACAGTATTAAAGCCTGCCGTTCTGGGCGTGATTGCCTGAAATACCGAACTCCAGAAACGAATCGGCAACTGCATATAAGAAAACTCAAAGAAGAAAAAGTATCCTGCCGCCGCAGCAATCAGAGCCGCTGTTGTTGCGATAATCACTTTACTCTGCATTCTGTATTTGCGAACATGAAGCTTATGACTGCGAATATCGTCCCAAGTCATAAATCCAATACCACCAATCACAATCAGCATCATGATTGCCGTATTCACCACCGGATGATCTGCAAAATATGTTAGTGAAGAGTACGGCGTTTCTACGCCCATCAAGTCAAAACCAGCATTGCAAAATGCCGATACAGAATGAAAAACACTATACCAAATGCCTTTGAAAAAACCAAATTCACTGCAAAATGCCGGAAACATAACAAGCGCGCCAACGCCTTCAAAAATCAAGGTCATTTTCAGTATGAAGCCTGTCATGCTGACAATTCCGCCTACCTTCGGTGCAGAAATTGCTTCCTGCATGGTGCTTCTTTGCTTCAGACTGATTCTCTTTCCTGAAATCGAAGTGATCGCAATAGCCAGCGTAACAATTCCCATTCCGCCGATTTGTATCAGCAAAAGAATGACCATCTGACCAAATCCAGACCAATACGTGGCCGTGTCATGAACGACTAATCCTGTTACACATACTGCCGATGTAGATGTGAACAAGGCATCAAAGAAGGAAGCGCCCAGACCGTCTTGTGTTGAAGCAGGGAGCATCAGCAGAAAGCTTCCCAGAAGAATCGCCAATGCAAAAGTCAGAATAATCATCTGCGAAGATGACAATCTCCTAAGATACCCCTGCATAAACGCCTTACCTCCTCGCTTTCTTTGTTTTATTATCGCATGGCATGTATGAATTATGGATTAGTGATATTGTTGTGGTATTAAGATTGTATTAGTAAACTCGGATCCATCGCTTTGGTAAAAAAGCAAAAACAGCACTCGCCAGCGCTGTTCTCAACGTTTAATACCGCTTCGGCAATACCTGTCCTTTTGCCGAAGCCATGTCTGATGTAAAAGTTAAACGCTCCAAATAAGTTTTACATCGCAAAACATTGACTGATCCGACTCACACCATTGTGAGTCGGAATTTTTATTTCTGAAATCCATTTTACTCGCCATTTTGTCAACGAAAACTGATTGACGGAAAATTTCGCTACATCTACAATTGTTTCTAATGAAACTCAACTGTAAAACCTTTGTACCTTGATAACTCCAAACACTCTTGAAAGGACAGTTTAGCAGAAAGAGGCCAGAATGGAGCAAACACTTTCTCTTTCATGCTACATCATAGAATGGATGCAGACTTTCAAGGCATACAGCGTCAAACAATCCACGTATGACCGTCTCTTGACCTCCGTAAAGGCTCTGGAAGGCTTTCAGATCGCTTCTATGCCGATTGGAGAGATCACCTCCGTCCACATTCAGAAGTACGTCAACGAGCTTGCTGAATACGGATACGGCCTGTCCACGATCAAGAAGCAAGTGCGGATCGTCACAGCGCCGCTCAAGCAAGCGGCAGCACTCCATCAGATTCCTGCTGATCCGGCTGTCGGAATTCAGCTTCCTTCCCGAAGCAGCGTTCAAAAAGCGGAGCGCACAGCCGAAGCATATTCGCAGGAAGAACAAAAAGCCCTCTGGGTGCTCATTGATACACACCAGAGGGCAGGTTATGCGGTTGTCGATTTGATGATCGAAACAGGATTGCGGGTTGGTGAAGCGCTGGCTTTGCGTTGGAAGGATATAAACCTCAGTCAGAAACGGCTGCGCGTTCGGTCTACTGTTGTTCGGTTGGCAAACAAGAAGCGCTCTTACGTGCAGGACTGCGCCAAGAGCGAGTCCAGCAACAGAACAATCCCGCTGACACCGAAAGCTGTTTCTCTTCTGCAAACATTAAAAGCCAACACGGAAAACGAATGGGTTTTCGCGGGGGACGATGGGCAACGGCTCTCTTACGAGGCACTCAGATGGCAGACACGGTGTCTGTGCAGGGCCGCTGACGTCCCTTACAGAGGAGAGCATGTATTCAGACACACTTTTGCGACGAATTGCTGTCACAAAGGAATCGACGTGAAGATTCTTTCCCGACTGCTTGGTCATGCCGATGTGAACATCACGTACAACATCTATGTACATCTTTATGGAGATGGGTTTGATGAGATGTATGATGCACTCTGTAAATAAAAAACGCAGACTCAGAAGAATCTGCGATGATTGGGAATCACGGGTATTTTGCTTTTGCAGCACGATTCATGATTTCTTTTAGTTCATCCCTGTCCCATAAAAGGACACGATTAACTCTGGCAATTTCTTTTGCCTTAGGTGTGAAATATGAGTTTGTAATAACAACACCGCTACTGCATTTATAATACGCTTTTCCAGTATATACCTCTTGCACTGCGCTGTTACCAACCTTTTGGTTAGTATATTTCTTACACTGAAACGCATATCGAATATTACCTTTTCTTGCGGTAATATCAACTCCTTGGTCACCAGAAGCCGGGGTCAGTTTGACATCGGTGTATCCATTGTATTCCAATAGTTCTTTGCAAAAACGTTCAAACTGTCGCCCATTCATCCGATCGACTCGCTGTATATTTTGATATTGTTTTCTTTTTTCGTAATGGTTCGTAGGCGTAGTATTTCCATTTAGTATATCAACAATACCTTCTATCATTCCAAGGCACAGCCAGAAGATCAAATATGCTACAACTATCGAAGCAACCAAGAGACAAAAGAGCAACGCACCACTTTTAAATCTACTAATCTCCGAGAACCCAAAGTGTAGGACTCTTAATTCTATCAAAAATGTTGAGTAAAGGATAGTTACCAAGATAATCGCAAACAATACATACTTAAGAATAGACTTTGCGAATTTATCAAATGGTTCAAGAGACTCTTGAAGAAAAGAAAATTGTTGCCTTGAATAGTACACCACAAATCCTATTACTAAGCAAAGTAAAACGATTAAAGCAGATAAGGCGAATAAATATACTTCAAATGACATCATTTCACCCCTATTCAATCAAAAGAAAAAGCGGCTTCTTCTCAGAAGCCGCTCATTCTGGCAGGGGCAGTAGGATTCGAACCCACAACAAAGGTTTTGGAGACCCACGTGTTACCATTACACCATGCCCCTAAGCACTTTTTCAGTATATCACACGCCTATACATTTGTCAACGCCTTTTTTGCTTTTTCGCGCAACTTTGCTGTCACAGCGCTTTGCGCATAATCAGCTCCATCGGTTCGCGTGGATTGAGCACAAAACCGCCGCAGTCACCGTAGCCTATCTTCCGGTAGAAATGCTGCGCATCCTCGTTCGCCTGTGTAGAAATCAGCACCAGATCACAGCCCTGTGCTTTCATATGTGCTTCCCAGTGCGTCATCGCCTGATGGCCGAAACCCTGCATGCGGTATTTCTCGCGGATATACAGCAAGTTAAGAAACGGCAGACTATCCCAGATCATGCAATGATGCATCACTCCGATCGGGATTTCACACTCCCAAAGGACATATCCCGTTCTTTCGCGCACATGGACGTCAAACGCAGCCTCTTTGGCATGCGGATTGATCTGCATCCAGATTGCCTTGTCCGCCGGCGTTACATGTCTGATCTCCATGTATAAGTCTCCTTTTCTTCTGCCTTCTGCCTGTATCATTCGCGTTTCATCCTTGTATTTCCTGTTGACAAACGTCCTGTTTGGGATATAATCATATATATAGGAACATTTGTTCTCATTTGTATAAGAAGGTGACAGAATTGGATAGGGTGATCCTGCACTGCGACGCGAATAGCTACTACGCATCCGTAGAATGCCTGTATACGCCGGAAATCCGCAACAAACCCGTCGCCGTAGGCGGAAGCGTCGAGGCGCGCCACGGCATCATCCTGACCAAGAACACGCTCGCTAAGCAGTATGGCGTGAAGACGGGCGAGGCCATCTGGCAGGCAAAGCAGAAATGTCCCGATCTGGTGTGCGTACCGCCGGATTTTCCGCTCTACGTCCGTTTCAGCGGCAAGATGCGCAGAATCTACGAGCAGTACTCCAGCCGTGTGGAATCCTTCGGCCTGGATGAAAGCTGGATCGATCTGACTAATGCAGGCTTCACATTCGCCGACGGCGTACAGGTTGCCGAAGAAATCCGCCTGAGAATCCGCGAGGAGCTGGGTATCACAGTGTCCATCGGCGTGGCGGATAACAAAATTCTGGCCAAGCTGGGCAGCGATATGAAAAAACCTGACGCTGTCACTGCACTGCCCCCCGACAGCTTCCGCGAAAAGATCTGGGATCTGCCGGTACAAGAGCTGCTCTATGTCGGCCCGAGCACCACGCGCAAGCTCGCCCGGCTGGGGATTACGACCATCGGTGGCCTGGCCCGGTGTGACAGTGCCGTGCTGTGCAGCCTGCTGGGCAAAAACGGCGCGATGCTCAAGGCCTATGCCAATGGACAGGACCGCACGCCTGTGATGCCCGTCGACTACCACAGCTGTGTCAAATCCGTGGGCAACAGCACCACCCCGCCGCACGATCTGACAAGCATGGACGACGCACGCTGCATCTTCTACCTGCTTTCCGAGTCCGTTGCCGCGCGCCTACGCGAAGGCGGTTTCCGCGCGCGCTGTGTATCCATTTCCGCGCGCACAACCGACCTGGTCACGCGTTCGCATCAGCTGATGCTGCCCCGCAGCACCAACCTGACGGACGAGCTGGCCCAGGCAGCCGTCACGCTTTTTTCCGAGCGCTTTGCCTGTGGCTTTCCCTATCGCAGCGTAGGCCTTTCCGCCAGCCATCTCACGCCGGACGACGAGCCTGTGCAGCTGGATTTCATGGGCTGCGAAACGCGTCGCATCCATATGGAGCAGCTCGAGCGCTCCATCGATTCCCTGCGCAGCCGCTATGGCCACCAGATTGTGCAGCGCGGCGTGGTGCTGCAGGATCGCGGCTACGCGGCAATCAATCCCGTGGAGGATCACACAATTCATCCCGTGCCGATGTTCACAGGATAATCCATATCCTTTGCGGCGCCGACCATAGCGCGCGCGATTTTCCATCAAGGAGGTTTCCATGTCAACGCTTCGGAAGAATCCCGCAAAGATTTTCGTCAAGGTTCGCGCGGATCATCTGCTGGACGGCAGCGTGCGCCCGCTGATGCTGCGCGCAGAAGACGGCCCATGTGTACGCATCGACCGCGTGCTGGACGTGCGCGAGGCGCCGTCGCTTAAGGCCGGCGGGCAAGGCATGCGCTACACCTGCGCGGCCGAAGGACGGCAGTTCTATCTCTTTTTCGACGATCCGTACTGGTTCATCGAAGCCGACGGCTGATTGGCTCACATGCGCTTCCTCCGCGTCATACCCTATATCAGGCATGCCGAAAGGAGGGAGACGGAAGGAAATTTTTCTTCCGTCAGCACAGCTATGGAAAACCGAAACATTCCCGTCACGCCGTTGCCCAACCCCGGCGAGGGCGGCGCAGTATTCCCCGGCAACGAAAACGCGATCGACAACACGCCCGTTATTCCCCTGCCCAACCCCGGTGAGGGCGGCGCAGTAAATCCCGGCAATCAGGGCGGCGTCATCATTCAGCCCCTGCCGGATATCACTATCACCGTGCCCACGCGCTATGCCGCCGTACGCTTCCTCAATGCAACATACGGCTATCCTGCCTTCCGCATCTTTGTGGACGGCGTGCGCGTAGCGAATCTGCTGGACGCAGGCAGCGCCTCGGGCTACGTGCGCATCCCCGCCGGCAATCGCGTGATCACCATCGCCGGTCAGGATGGCTACGTCTACATCGAGCAGGCGCTGCCCTTCGCCTCCTCCAGCACATCCACCGTCGCCATCATCAACCGCGCAGGCGGGCTGGCGCTGACAAAGATTGCGGATGCATGCCGGGTAGTATGAGAAGGACGAGGGGGAAGGCGTTAGGGCTGCCGCCCTAAAACCTGCTTGAGGGACATTGTCCCTCAAACTCCCTTTTACGCTTCGCGGCGGTTTTAAAACATTTATGCAAAAACTCCTTCGGCAAAGCCGAAGGAGTTTTACAGTACAGTCTCTTTATGTCGCCGCGAAGCGAGGAAGGGGATGAAATCCCCAGCAGGGGGTTCGGGGCGGAGTCCCTGAACGGCTCCCCTTCACCCGTTTCCCGCCCAGAACGCACCTTGCGGCACATAGCCCACCGCGCCGTCTGCACGCAGGACAACGTACCACTCGTCGCCAGAAACGCCGATGATAAAATCGTTGCTTTC
>JAFQIF010000223.1 GCA_017397695.1 Clostridia bacterium | reverse complement strand
GGTGCTTTGGGCATTCTATTCACCTCACCAGTCTAAGGTCAGCAGACCGCGCTCATCATACACGCTGCCGCCGTTCAGGTTGCGCTGGGCACGGTCGAGTGCCATGACCAATGCAACCACACCGTCAATCTTTTCGGTGGATTTCTCCTTATCGGGCTTGATGTTTCCGGCGGGATCGGTGCGAACGAACACGTTATCCATGCACCAGCGGAGGATGGGATGCCCGTCGTGCCGCAGGGACTGTTCCAGCACAAGGCGCATCAGGTCTTTGGTCGGATTGCTCATGTCCTTGAAGCCCTGACCAAAGGGCACCATCGTAAATCCCTCATCCTGCAGCGCCTGTACCATCATGCTGGCGTTCCATCTGTCCACGGCAATTTCACGGATATTGAACATGCGCCCGAGGTTGACGATGTACTGCTCGATAAAGCCGTAATGCACCACGTCGCCTTCTGTGGTCAGGATGATGTTCTGACGCTGCCATACATCATAGGGCACATGGTCACGGCGAACACGCAGCGGAATGGTGTCCTCCGGGAGCCAGAAGAAAGCCAGCGTC
Source organism: Clostridia bacterium (assembly GCA_017397695.1). The sequence continues at coordinate 2,589 of JAFQIF010000223.1, read as the reverse complement.
CGATATAACGGATCGCGCTCAGTTGGCGGGAATACCAGCACAAAGGCCGTCAGGTCGCTGGTGGACGATAAGTCCAGTCCGCCGTAGCAGGCACGACCGATCAGGCTGTCCATGGTGTATTCCTCGCAGCAGGCGTCCCACTTGTTCATGGGCATCCAGCGCACAGCGGTGTTTGTCCATTGGCACAGATGGAACTGACGGAACTGGATTTCCTCGGCTGGGTTTTCCTTCGCTGATTCGCATCGCTGCTGATAATATTCAAAGTCCACCGTGCGGCCTATGGAGGGATTGGCCATCGCCCAGACCGCAGGATCTGTCCAGTCGGCATCATCAGGCGCGGAGTATAGCACCGGATAAAATGTGCTGTCGTGCTTGCGGCCTGCCAAAATGTCTGCTGCTTTGGCATGCTGCTCATAACAGATGCTGGTACGGTCGTTGCCTGCCGTGGTGATGATAAAGTTGAGCGGCTGCTTACGCGCTGCGCCCGAGCCTTTCGTCATAACGTCAAAGAGCTTCCGGTTCGGCTGACCGAGAAGCTCGTCAAAGATGCAGGCGTGGACATTGTAGCCGTACTTGCTGGCTACATCCGAGGAAAGCGCCTGATAGATGCTGCGGGTGGGCATATATACCAGCCGCTTCTGCGATTCGACGATTTTGATGCGCTTCATCAGCAGCTCGGACTGCAGCACCATGTCCTTGGCAACATCAAAAACAATGCTGGCCTGCGCACGGTCGTTCGCACAGCCATAGATTTCCGCGCCTTCCTCGTTGTCGGCACAGAGCATATACAGCGCAACCGCAGCAGCCAGCTCACTTTTTCCGTTTTTCTTTCCGATTTCAATGTAAGCAGTATTGAACTGCCGGTAACCGTTCTCCTTGATCACACCGAACAGGTCGCGGATGATCTGTTCCTGCCAAGGGAACAGGTAGAAGGGTTTTCCTGACCACACGCCCTTTGTGTGCTTGAGCGACTGGATGAACAGCACCGCACGGTCTGCACGATTCTTATCATAATGGGAAGTCGGCAGCATGAAGGGCGTCGGCTTGTATTGGTATTTTTCAGTTTTCTTCATCTGCAGTTTCTTCCTCTACAACAATCACATCGTCCAGGCTGGTGGAGGTCAGTATCTGCTCCATGGGGTCGAGTTCCTTTTTCGTTTTCTCCACCGTCAGGGCATTGGCGATGATCGCTGTTCTGTTGGCGGGGGTCAGGCCAAATTCTGCTGCCAGTGATTTCACCTCGGTGAACGCAGCTCGAGCGATGGCGATGTATGGATTCGGCCTGATGCGGTCGCCATCGCGGTAAACCATGCCCAGCTTGCTGACCTCCTGCTCTGCTTCCTTCCATCGAGCGTATGCCTGACAGTAGCCAGCGAAGGGCACGGCGTCTGCGCTGGTCAGGATACCCGCGCCGATCAGAACAGGTGCCAGCCGCCGCCATTCCTTTTTCGCTTCGGGCTCCAGCCAGTTGGGACAGCGGAGCATGGTGACCTGCGGCATGGGCTCCAGCTCATTGAGCGGGCGCTTGCCGGGATTGCCTCCCAGCTTTTTCAGGGCGGTTGGCTTGGGCTTTCGTCCGCGCTTCGCCATGGGCATCACCTCCGATCAGGACATACGCACCACCTCCGACGGTATGGTTGGTCAGTTTATTCAGCGGGATTGGCTTCCCGGTATGCTTCCTCATAGGTCAGCTCTTTGCCATCCCGCAGACAGCGGATGCGGCTGGTATCGCCGTTCTCATGCAGCTTGAACCGCTCCACGATGACCGACGCATACTTGGGATCAAGCTCGGTAGTGTAGCAGATGCGATCCGTTTCCTCACAGGCAATGAGCGTGCTGCCCGAGCCGCCGAAGGTGTCCAGCACCACGGCGTTAGGCGCTGTGCTGTTCTTGATGGGATATGCCAGCAGCGGGATGGGCTTCATGGTGGGATGCAGGCGGCTCTGCGTCGGGCGGTCGAAATTCCACACCGTGGTCTGCTTGCGGTCGGAGAACCATTTGTGGTTGCCGTTGGGAAGCCAGCCGTACAGCACAGGCTCATGCTGCCATTGGTACGGCGAACGCCCCAGCACCATGGTATTCTTCACCCAAATGCACACACCTGAAATATGGAATCCTGCCTGTTTGAAGGCCTGCCTGAACGTAAGTCCCTCGGTATCAGCATGAAAAATGTAGGCCGACGCCCCTTGCGCGAGATGCGGGACGATGTTCTGGAAAGCATCAAAGATGAACTGAAAAAAGGCCGCGTCATCCATCTTGTCGTTCTGGATTTTGAGCGCGTCCTTGGTTTTGCCGACATAGTCGCAGTTGTAGGGCGGGTCGGTCAGCAGCAGGTTGGCCTTCACATCGCTCATCAGCATGTTCAGGTCATCCTCGCTGGTGGCGTCACCGCACACCAGATGATGCCGACCAAGAAACCAGTGATCGCCGGGAAGCACAAAGGGATTTTGCGCATCCGGGTCAATCTCTGGCTCGTCATCCTTGACATTCTTGTCAAACACCTTGCTGAACAGATCGTCGATCTCAGCGGCATCAAAGCCGGTACTGTCGAGATCATAGTTGGCGCTTTGCAGATTCTGAAGCAGATCG
>JAFQIF010000222.1 GCA_017397695.1 Clostridia bacterium | reverse complement strand
GGGGAATCGAACCCCTGATTTTGCCTTGAGAGGGCAACGTCTTAACCGCTTGACCATGGAGGCTTATGGCTGGGGAACTAGGATTCGAACCTAGACAATACGAGTCAGAGTCGTAGGTGCTGCCGTTACACAATTCCCCAATTTTCGTGCCGGATCGTTCCGACGAAGAGTATTATATCGAACCCGACAAGATTTGTCAACCACTTTTTTCAATTTTCATCATTTTGCGCCTATATCAGAAGTAGCGCATGCCCTCCGCCGAACAGAAAAAACACGGACCGGGTCAGAAATACAAGGAGAATGCCCGCCAGTATGCATATACCGTAAAGCGCAGCGCAGCAGTAAAACACGCGCTTCCCGCCCAGCGCATGAATGTCGAGAAAAGGATACGGATACGGGCTCTGTGTTTCTTCGATGATTCGTCCGGAACTTGCGCGCAGGAGAATGCAGAGCACATAGGCAAGCGGCAGGAGCGTCCATATAAACGCGTCAAAGAGACGAAGCATGCCCTTGCCCGGAGAACATAGAAGCCAGTAGAGAAACACCATCCATGGAACGAGGTAATGGATCAGAAAATTATCCGTGCATACAATCCGATAGACTTTTGTGCGGGGCATCTGCGCAACGCGACTGCGGATCGAGGGAAAGAGCAGCAGATGGAATACCGAGAAAGTAAGCATAATGGAGAGCATCAGCGCAAATTCCGCGTGCGGAATCAGGGGATGAAGCGCTGTATGTGCATACAGTAAGGGCGCTGCCAGCGAAAAATATACGAGAACAAGCAGATTGCTTACGTTGGTGTAGAAACACAGAAAATCCTTGCGGCTTCTTCCTGCGTAGAAATCCTGATGCATGGTCAGCCCAACGATGCAGCAGACGACAATCAGCGCTGAAAGTATCGCGCCCAGGCGTCCATAGGTCGTATTGATGATCACAGCAAGCATAAGACGCCTCCCGGCAGGATATGGAGTTATCCTGCCGCGATGGCGTCGCGATTATGCATAAAGATCAGAAGAGGCGGGAAAGGATGGCCAGTGCAATTAGATGGGCCGGATAGAATCCATAGATGAACCACCTTGGCAGGCGCAGCCTGCGCTGCATCGGCAGGCAGCAGAAGATCACCGCCGGTAGTGCGAAGATGCGCATACCGAACGAATGCCCCAAGAATGTGTATCCACTGCCGCCCGACCAGGCGATCATATAGGAGGAGATCAGCACCAGCGCAGCGCCAGGATATTCGCATAGCGCGTAGAACAGGATCATCAGCCGGATACCTCCGATGCCGTAATCCAGATTGGAAGCAAAGCGGTGGCACAGGATATATACACCCAGTGCGAGTATCCACTGCTTTTTGCGCATAGCGATGAGAATGCACAGCCCCAGCGCCAGCGAGAGCAGGATGCTGGGCTTTTGCCAGCTGCCCAGGTAAAACGCGCGGATGGCGCCCAGCGGATTCTCCATGAATGAAACGGCGTACATGGAGCTGCTTTCATGATCCAGGCCCAGCGCATAGAGCGGCTGACAGATCAGCATCAGCAGTACGATGCGTGAAAGATACTTGACCGGATCGCGCGTACAGACCGCACCGACCGCAATGCCGTAGGCGAACATGGGCATAGCCAGCCGACCGATCAGGCGCATTTCGGGAATCTGCGGAAAAAGCATTTTGCCTGCGTGGTCGATCAGCATGAAAAGACATGCCAGCAGCTTGATCAGCCCGGTGTTGCGATTGGTACGTATAGTCTGCGGGCAGGTCAGGGAATGCGCAAATGCGCTTGTACGCGCGCGAAGCGGATAAAGAGAGTGCATGGCTCCTCCTGATGCATCCTTTGCCGGAGTTTTCTGCTAAACAGTATAGACGCCTTTGCTAAAATGTCAAGACTGAAACACTTCCTTAATAATTACCTGCTATACTGTCCATATATGTATCAATGTGAAACGTATGGGAGGAATATCATGGTACACGTGCTTGTCGTCGAGGATGATGTGAAGCTCAATCAGATCGTCTGTTCCAGCCTGAATGCTGCCGGCTATGCAGCGCATGGCTGTCTGGGTGCACAGGAGGCGTTTGACGTGCTCTTTGCAGGGGGGATCGATGTGATTGTGACGGACATCATGATGCCTGGCGTGGATGGTTTCGAGCTTGTGAGCCATGTTCGCAGCATTGATAAGAAGATTCCGATCTTGCTGATGACTGCGCGAGATGATATCGCAGCAAAGCAGCGTGGTTTCCGATCCGGCGTGGACGATTATATGGTCAAGCCGATCGATGTGGATGAACTGCTGCTGCGTATTGAGGCGCTGCTGCGCCGTGCACGCATCGAGGCGGAAAAGCGCCTGGTGGTAGGCGATACGGTGCTGGATGCCGAAGAGATGAGCGCATATGTCGCCGGCGAAGAAATTGCACTGACCGTGCGCGAGTTCAATATCATCTATAAGCTTCTGTCCTATCCCAAGCGCACGTTCTCCCGCGCGCAGCTGATGGACGAGTTCTGGAGCGGAGAAACGAGCGCCAGCCTGCGTGCTGTGGATGTGTATATCACGCGCATCCGTGAAAAGTTTTCTGCATGTGAGGATTTCAGGATTGTGACTGTGCATGGTCTTGGGTATAAGGCGGTGCCTGCCGTATGAAAATGAAGGGCCTGAGGAGTCTGGAGATTCAGCTGCCCGAAATCCAGCTGAAGTCCGGTGAAATGCATCCCTTTGGCGAAGAAGACCCGCGTGTCCGCCGCCGTGCGTTTTCCTGGCGTATGTTCTGGCTGATTCTGCTGGTGCTCGGTCTGCTCAGCGCGGCCAATGTGCTGATTCTGGAATTGTTTCTGAAAATGGAGGTTTTCTCCGTTCTTGCCAGCATGGGCGTAGGCACGTACTGGATAGGCATGGCGTTTGTCGCTGCGATTGTCATCCACCAAGTCAGCTGTGCAAAGTATGATAAGCCGATGCGCCGGCTCAGCCGCGCGATGCGAGCAGTGGCACAGGGGGATTTTACTGTTTCTGTGCAGCCTGTGCATAAGCGCAATAAGTTTGACTATATGGACCTGATGTTTGAAGACTTCAACCGCATGGTTCAGGAACTTTCCAGCATTGAGACGATGAAGGATGACTTCATTGCCAACGTATCCCATGAAATCAAAACGCCGCTCGCCGTTATCCGTGGCTACGCCAGTGCATTGCAGCGGGGTAATCTGAGCGAAGAAGAGCAGCGTGAGTATGCACAGACCATCGCTTCGGCCAGTGAAAACCTGAGCCTGCTTATTTCCAATATCCTCAAGCTCAACAAGCTGGAGAACCAGGAGATTGTGCCCAATGCTGCGCCGTATGATCTCACGCGCCAGCTCAGCGACTGTGCACTTTATCATGAGGAACAATGGGAGAAAAAGAATATTGACTTTGACGCGCAGCTGGAGGAACGTGTGATGATTCTGGCGGATGAGAGTATGCTGGAAATCGTCTTCAATAACCTGATCGCCAATGCCATCAAGTTTACGGAGCCCGGCGGAAGGGTTGTGCTGCGCCAGGAGAAGGAAGGCGGCGACGTGATCGTAACGGTATCAGATACCGGCTGCGGCATGAGCGAGGAAACGGTCAAGCATATCTTCGATAAATTCTATCAGGGCGATACCTCTCATTCTGGTGAAGGAAACGGTCTGGGGCTGGCACTTGTCAAACGCGTGCTGGATATTTCCTCTGGCACGATCAGCGTGCGCAGCGCGCCGGGCGAGGGCTCTGAGTTTATCGTGCGCCTGAAACGCATCGCAGAAGTATAACCGGAAGACCTCCCGTTTTTCTCTTATATGGCTGGAAGTACGGAAGGTTATTCACATTTCAGAAACATTTCACCATTATTTCAGCAATGAAGAGCGGATATACTAAAAGATACGAATGAATAGAAAAGGTGTGTTTTGAATATGAATCCGATCCTTCTTGTTGCTGAGTCCGGTTCCGATATCACGCCGGAGGTTGCTCAACACTACGGCGTTACCATCGTGCCGATGCATGTTTCCTTCGGCGGAGAGACGCGCGACGACGGCTCCTTCCCGACGACTGAAATGTTTGAGCATTACGCAAAGACGCGAGACCTGCCGCGCACCAGCGGCTGTACGCCGCATGACTTTGAGGTGGTCTTTGAGCGCCTGCAGCGCGAATATCCGAGTCGGCCGATTCTCCATCTGGCGTATTCTGCCTGCACAACCTGCTCCATGCAGAGTGCCGTGATCGCATCCGAAGATCGAGAGGGGATCACCTGCGTGGATACCAAGCATGTATCTGCTGCGCAGGGCGCTGTGGTGATCGCGATGGCAGAATATCTCAGGACCAATCCGGAAGCTTCGGTTGAGCAGGCTGCTCAAAAAGCGGAGGAGATCAGCAGTCAGGTTCGCATGGGTTTCTTTCCGGGCGATCTGGATTATCTGCGTGCGGGTGGCCGCGTGAGCAATGCGGCATATCTGGGCGCGAAGCTGCTCAGTTTGCATCCGCTTATCGAGATTCTTGACGGCAAGCTGATGTCTACCAAGAAGTACCGCGGCAGCATGGCCAAGGTGGTGACCAAGCTGGTTCAGGAATATACCGAGGGACTGGATGCTCTTCAGCCGCTGTATCTCATTTATGGCGAGGGTCTGGATGAGACAATCATGCGTGATGTGGAGAAGACCGTGGCGGATAAGGGGTTCGTAAATCGCTCCTGGGTGCAGACCGGCTGCGTCATCGCCGCGCACAGCGGTCCTGGCGCGTTCGGCATCGTTGGGTTTGCGAAATAAGCTTCAGCAAAAAGAAGCGACCATTGGTCGCTTCTTTTTCTGTCTATCAGTTTTTCAGAAAGCCCTTGCCGACGATCTCCGTAGAGGCCGTGATGATCATGAAAGCATGCGGATCAACCGTGTGCACATGCCTGCGCAGCGCCAGCGCCTGAGAGCGGTTCAGAACGGTGACGATCATCGTCTTGTGGCCGTTGGTGTAGGCACCGTGAACATCCTCCAGCGTTGCGCCGCGGTGCAGCGTGCCGACAATGAAATCGACGATCGGCTGCGGATGATCGGTGATGATCTGGAAGCATTTTTTGGTGCGGAAGCTATCACCGACGTAGTCTACCAGCGCAGACTTCATCAAGAGACCCAGAATGGAATACAGACCGGATTCTACACCGAAGAAGACCAGTGCAGCGACCGTGATCAGCGAATCGGCAATCATCAGCGCAGAGCCAATGTTCATGCTCGTATACTTTCGCAGAATCATCGCGATGATATCCGTGCCGCCGCTGGAACCGCCCAGATGGAACAGGATGGCCGAGCCGAATGCGGGTAGCAGCACCGCGAAGCAAAGCTCCAGGAAGGGCTGCGTGGTCAGCGGTTCTGCGATGGGAAGGATCTTTTCGAATATGGTCATCAGTACGGAGAGCAGCATCGAGCAGTACACCGTGCTGAAGGCAAACTCCCTGCCGATGAAAATGAAGCCAACAACCAGCAGTGCGGTGTTCAGGATAAACATGATCACACTCGGGGTAAGCACCTGTGAGGGGATCAATCTGCCCAGAATCAGGGAAAGGCCGCTGACGCCGCCGGTAGAGAAATTGTTGGGAAACTTGAAGAAATACGTACCCAGCGCTGTAATGAAGATGCCGACGGTGAAAAGTAGATAACGCTCCAGCGTCGATACCTCGCGTGCTTTCGTAACTTTCATGTGGAAATGATCCTTTCTGCATGCAAAGAAAAGCGAATTGTTATATTTATTATAACGTGTCAGGCGCGCGATGTCGAGAGCAAAACACACGCCGACGTGCAAAAAAAGAATACCCCGGCAGATTTGCTCTGCGGGGCATTCAGGCGGGATCAATAGATATTCAGGAAACGGCGCATGAGGCTGACGGACTGTTCGGCAGCCATCTTCACGAACGCCGGATAATCCATATGGGAAGAACCGTCTGCACTGTCGGAAATCGCCCTGATCACGCAGAAGGGGACTTTGTTCACATGGCAGACCTGGCCAATGGCGGCACCCTCCATTTCACAGGCAATCGCACCAAACTTGTCCACAATATATGCCTTGCGTTCGCCGGAGGCGACGAACTGATCGCCGGAGGCGATTACGCCGGTTTCGGTGCGAATGCCCATCACCTTCGCACAAGCGGAAATCTGGCCGGAAAGCAGCCTGTCTGCCGGAAGCTGAATCTTGTTGATGCCGGAGATCAGGCCCACCGGATCACCCAGAGGAGAGGTGTCCATATCGTGCTGCACCACAGCGGAGGAAACAGCGATAGAGCCGATGCCCAGCTTTTCGGTGAGCGTACCAGCTACGCCGGTGTTGATGATGCATTTGGGACCATAGTGCAGGATCATCGTCTGCGCGCACATGGCGGCGAAGACCTTACCGATGCCGCACACGGCAGTAACGACTTCCTTGCCATCCAACGTGCCGCGAACGAAGCGAATACCGCTGATCACATCGGTTTCGGTGTGATCCATATGGGAACGCAGGGATTCCATCTCCACGTTCATTGCTGCAATAATGCCAATCATTTTCCGTGTAAATCCTTTCTGAAAGCGTGTGCCGCTCATTCCTCGTAGATAAAGGTCTGCTCGCGGCTGCTCAGCTCGTCGAGATAACGCTTGGCCTCGATCTTCGCGGCTTCAAGGCTCAGGTTGCGGTAGTTGCCGCATTCACGGCTTGCTGCGCCGAAGACCGGGCCTTCATGTGCGAGGATGCGCTCGCAGGTCTTCTTAACCTCGCGCAGCACCGTCTCATTGTCCGAACCGCGGATGAGAAGATAGAAGCCGGTCTGGCAGCCCATCGGTCCGTAGTAGACGATGTTGTCGCGCAGTTCGCCATTGCGGATGTAGGTGGCAAACATGTGCTCAAGGGAATGCAGGGTGGAGTTGTCAATCAGATCGTCCGTGTTCGGGCGGCGATGACGCAGGTCATAAGTGGTCACATCCCCATCCACACGGCTGACATAGATGCCGGGAAGCAGGATGTCATGATTGATGGAGAAACTGGCGATGCGTGCGATATTATCCATGAAAGAAGCGACCTCCTTCTTTTTCTTGAAAAATCGATTCATTATACCAGAGTTTGTCAGGCGTTGCAACAGTTTTCGAAATATGCTCAAAGGCATGAATCGTGCGAATCTGCGATTGAAACGAAGACATGCCCATGGTATAATCTATCTGTCAGATTATCTTCATTTGTATGATGGAGGAATAAAACGATGAGCAATGATCAGAAGCTGCGTGGCCGTGTAACGATTCCCACCGATGTCGACGTCGTACCGCAGACGCTGGAGCTGTTTGCCCGCTGGGGCGCAGATGCCATTCGCGACTGCGACGGTACCGATTTCCCGGCTGAACTCAAGGCAGTGGACGCCAAGGTCTACTCCACGTATTATACCACCCGCAAGGATAATGCCTGGGCTAAGGCAAATCCGGACGAGGTGCAGCAGTGCTATATTATGACCGGTTTCTGCATGGCCGAAGAAGGCCCGCTGAAGATTGAGCTGATGCACAATCTGTCCACCGAACTGCTTGCGCCCAATACCCGTGACGATATCCGCCGCTGGTGGGAGGTCATTGACCGCACGACGGGCGAGATTGTCTCTCCGGATGCTTGGCGTTATGAGGATGGTTTTGTCATTATCGACAAGCCCTCTGCCTATCACGAGTATACGGTGTCTTTCCTGTGCTACCTGATCTGGGATCCGGTGCATATGTATAACGCCGTGGTCAACGACTGGAAGAATGTGGAGCATCAGATCACTTTCGATGTGCGCCAGCCCAAGACCCGCAAATTCACCATGGAACGCCTGCGCAGGTTTATTGCGGATCACCCGTACGTGGACGTCATTCGCTATACCACGTTCTTCCATCAGTTCACCCTTGTGTTCGACGCGCTCAAGCGCGAAAAGTATGTCGATTGGTACGGATATTCCGCGTCTGTTTCTCCGTATATTCTGGAGCAGTTTGAGCGCGAAGTCGGATATAAGTTCCGCCCGGAGTTTATCATCGATCAGGGCTATTTCAACAACCAGTACCGTGTGCCGAGCAAGGAATTCCGCGATTTCCAGGCTTTCCAGCGCCGCGAAGTCGCCGCGTTGGCCAAGGAGATGGTCGATATCACCCATGAGCTGGGTAAGGAAGCGATGATGTTCCTCGGCGATCACTGGATCGGTACCGAGCCGTTTATGGAAGAATTCAAAACCATCGGTCTGGATGCCGTGGTTGGCAGCGTGGGCAATGGTTCTACGCTCCGTCTGATCTCCGATATTCCTGGCGTCAAGTATACCGAAGGCCGACTGCTGCCGTATTTCTTCCCGGATACGTTTAATGAGCATGGCGATCCGGTCAAGGAAGCGAAGGTCAATTGGGTTACCGCCCGCCGTGCGATCCTGCGCAAGCCGATCGACCGCATCGGCTATGGCGGCTACCTCAAGCTGGCGTGTGATTTCCCGGAGTTCCTTGATTACGTTGAAAGCGTATGCAACGAGTTCCGTGAGCTTTATGAGAATATTAAGGGAACCACGCCGTATTGCGTGAAGACTGTCGCTGTGCTCAACTGCTGGGGTAAGATGCGCGCCTGGGGCTGTCATATGGTCCATCATGCGCTGTATCAGAAGCAGAATTATTCCTATGCCGGCATCATCGAAACGCTTTCTGGCGCTCCGTTTGATGTGAGGTTCATCTCCTTTGAGGATATCCTTGCGGATAAGCACGTGCTCGACGGCGTGGATGTCATCATCAACGTCGGCGATGCGGACACCGCGCATACCGGCGGTATTTACTGGGAGAATCCCGCGATTGTTTCTGCCATCCGCGGCTTTATTGCCAATGGTGGTGGTTTTATCGGCGTGGGCCAGCCCTCCGGTCATCAGCATCAGGGTCGCTTCCTGCAGCTGGCGGGCCAGCTCGGCGTGGAGAAGGAGACCGGCTTCACCTTGGGCTACGATAAGTATAACTGGGAAGCGCATCCGCAGCACTTTATCACGGAGGACTGTACCAAGGAGATTGACTTTGGCGAGGGGCAAAAGGGCATGTATGCTTTCCCGGGCGCCACGATCATCTGCCAGCGCGAGAAGGAAGTGCAGATGGCTGTCAACACCTGCGGAAAGGGCCGCACGGTTTATCTCTCCGGCCTGCCGTATTCCTTTGAGAATAGCCGTCTGCTCTATCGCTCTATCCTCTGGAGCGCGCACGCGGAGGATATGCTGCATCACTGGTTCTCCAGCAACTTCAATGTCGAGGTGCATGCCTACGTGAAGAACGGCAAGTATTGCGTGGTCAACAATACCTATGAGCCGCAGACGACCACCGTCTATCGCGGTGACGGTTCCAGCTTTGCTCTGACGCTGGAGGCTAACGAGATCCGCTGGTACGAAATCTAAGAGAAACGCGGCGGAAGGATAAAACATCCGTTGCGTCCGGGGAGATATGGGGACGCTGTCCCCATGCCCCTGGCAGGGACATTGTCCCTGCACCCATCCCGCTGCGCTGTGCGCAGCGAAGAAGAGATTCTTCAAACCGCCGCGAAGCGAAGCAGGGAGTCTGAGGGATGAGATCCCTCAGGCAGGTCCGGGCGGCAGCCCGGCGTCCTGCAGGAGGCAAACTATGCAGAAGAAAGTGCTCGTGCTGGATATCGACGGTACACTGACCAATTCAAGAAAAGAGATTACGCCCAAGACGAGAGCGGCGCTACTGGAAATCCAGCAGCGCGGCCATATCGTCGTGCTTGCCTCCGGAAGGCCCACGGGCGGCCTGCGCATGATCACGCAGGCGCTGGATTTTCCAAAGTACGGCGGCTATATCATCAGCTACAACGGCGCATGTGTAACCTATACGACCACAGGAGAAACGGTCTATAAGAACATCCTGCCGGACTATGTGCCCCAGTGGATGGGCGAGTACGCGTGGGATCACGGCCTGGGCATGTGCACGTACCTGGGCAATGAGGTGCTCTGCGCGACGCCTGCAGATCGCTATATCGAAAAAGAGACCGCACTCAATCAGTTTACCCGCCGTCAGGTGGATAGCTTTGAGCCGATGATGCACAATACCGACTTTTTCAAAGTGCTCCTCACAGGAAATCCCATGCTCGCCGAGGAACATGAGCACCGCCTGGCCCGCCGTTTCATGGGCCGTCTGGCCGTCTATCGCAGCGAGCCGTATTTTATCGAGGTTATGGCCCGTGGCGTGAATAAGGCTGACGCCATTGCTGGCCTGCTTGAGCGCTTGGGCATGGAGAGAGAGGACACCATTGCCTGCGGCGATGGCCTCAACGATCTGACCATGATCAAATATGCCGGTATCGGTGTGGCGATGGGCAATGCACAAAAGGCTGTCAAGGATGCAGCAGATGTTGTCACGCTGCCCAATGACGAAGACGGTATTGTGCCTGTGATTGAGAAATACATTCTGAACGTCTAATCTACTGCCTGCATCAGCGCACGCAGACTGGCGAACAGCGTTGTGAGCTGTGCCGCTGCTATAGCCATGATTACGCCCCAAAGCCGCAGTGAAGGCTGGCTGGCAAGGACGAACGTCAGCATCGTACTCAGCAAATTGGCAAAGAGCGCGATGCGCAGTGATATGCGCTGCAGGCCCAGGCCGTTCATCAGCGCTGAGATCACCTGGCACAGCGCCATGACCGGCACCAGCGCGCAGCACCTGCGCAGCATTGGCTCCAGTTCTGCCTGGCGGTAGAGCGCACCTGCAAACAGCGGCGCAAGGAAAAATACGGCTGCCATCGCCAGCAGCCCGATGATAAGCGCTGCGCTGAGCACGCGAAGCACAAGCTGCTTTTGCGAGCGTCCCTGCGCCTGCCTGCGTGTGAGTTCCGGTGCAGCGACCATACTCAGGGAGCATGTGACGAACGACGGCAGCATCAGTACCGGCATCATCATGCCGTTGAGCATGCCCAGACGCGATAGGGCCTCGCTCGCTGCTAGGCCGGATACCTGCAGACGGGCAGGGATGAGCACAGACTGTACTGTACGCATGAGCGAAGAAACCAGTTTCATGCCAGTTACAGGCAGGGCAAGGGCGAACAGCTCACGCAGGGCCGCCTGCCTGCCGCCTGAAGCGTGGGAAAAAAACAGCACTCGCCCCGCCAGTATGAGCATCAGCGCCAGAGAGAGCGTTTCGCCCGCGAGCGTGCCTGCCGCAGGAATTGCTGCGCGCAGCATTGCCGGCCATCCGCGAAGCGCATGGATCAGGCGAAGCGTCAATAGCAATCGGACAATTTGTTCCAGAATTTCCGAAAGAGCCGGAGGAACCGGCTTGCTGATTCCGTAGTAGTAGCCGTTGAGTGCACAACTGACGCCCAGTACGGGTATGCAGGGCAGATAGCAAATCAGCGCGGGCAGCGTACGTATGTCGCCCAGCCAGAGGGCGAGATGCGTTTTGAAGAAAAAAGCCAGTACGGTCAGCGGCAAGCTCACCAACAGCGAGAGCAGGATGCCGCTGCGCAGCACATGCACGTGCTGCGTTTTGTCGGCCTTGGCGCACATGCGCGACATGGCTGCAGGAAGCCCCGAAACGACCGGCGTGATGAGCAGCATCTGTGCGCTCTGCGCCAGTTCCACCAGGCCCATCGCCTGCGCGCCCAGCTCCCGCGAGAGCCAGATGCGCATCGCAAATCCGATCACCCGAACCAGAAAATGAGAAGCGCTCAAAAACATGGTTTGATAAACCAGCGTGCGCATTTTCATATCATCACCCCGCCAAGGGTATGCGGCGCACGTCCTGCGTCAGAACGGAGGAATCAACATGTTTGACAAATGGGATCATCGCTTCATGGAAATGGCCAGGCTCGTTTCTACTTGGGCCAGCTGCAACCGCAGGAGTATCGGTGCGGTTATCGTGAAAGATAAGCGCGTCCTTACCACCGGCTATAATGGTGCGCCTGCAGGCATTAAAACTTGTGCGGAGAAGGGCGAGTGCCCGCGCCAGAAGATGGGCATTCCCTCCGGGCAGCGTCATGAGTTGTGCTATGCCGTGCACGCCGAGCAGAATGCGATCATTCAGGCAGCGAAGCTGGGCGTGAGCATTGAGGGGGCAACGCTTTATTGCACGCATCAGCCCTGCATCCTCTGCGCGAAGATGATCGTCAACTCTGGTATCGACCGCGTGGTTTACGGCGAGGGCTATCCGGACGAGTTTTCCATACAGATCTTCGAGGAAGCCGGCGTCAACGTGGAGTGCTACGGTGCGAACGGCAAAGAAGCATAAAGAGGGAATCTGCATGAGCATCCGCCCAATGACGATCGGAGATTATGACCAGCTCTATGCGCTGTGGCTTTCCTGTAAGGGCATGGGGCTCAATGATGTAGACGATTCGCGGGAAGGCATTGCGCGATATCTTGCGCGAAATCCGCATACCAGCTTTGTTGCGCAGGACGAGGGAAGAATCATTGGCGCAATCATGGCCGGACACGATGGTCGGCGCGGCTATATTTATCATACCGCCGTGAATGAGGATGACCGTCATCGTGGAGTTGGCGCTGCTCTGGTTGATGCTGCGATGAGCGCGCTCCAGCGAGAGGGCATCACAAAGGTGGCGCTTGTTGCGTTTGCGCGCAATGAAAGCGGAAATGCATTCTGGGAGAATCAGGGATTTGTGTTGCGTGAGGATCTGTCGTATCGCAACCGATCGATCCGGGAGACGGTAAGGAAGGATACTTGAGCCAGATGAGGATTACGCCGGTTAAAGAAAACAAGAAGCGATATCTTCCATTGCTGCTCCTTGCAGACGAACAAGAGAACATGATCGATCTGTATCTCGAACAGAGCGAAATGTATGTGCTGGAGGAAGACGGAAGGGCGCTTGCCTCGCTGGTCGTTTGCGATGAGGGAGCGGGCGTGCTTGAAATTAAAAACCTTGCCGTTTTGCCCGAAGTGCAGAAAAGGGGATATGGACGAATGATGATCGATTATGCCGCCGATCGTTATCGCGCCCGGTATCATACGCTGCTCGTTGGTACGGGCGACAGCCCGCTGACACTTCCTTTCTACGAAAGATGCGGTTTTGTCCGCTCGCATGTCGTCAAGGATTTCTTTACGGATCATTACGATCATCCGATTATTGAGGATGGCGTGCTGCTGCGGGATATGGTCTGCCTGAAAAGAGTTTTGAATCATTCCCGGGAATAAAACGCTTTCGCAGGAGGAAGCCATTGTGAAAAGAAAACGCTCATTGTTTTGCCTCGTCCTGATGCTGCTTGCGTTCAGGTGCGCGTTTGCGCAGAGCGCCTGCGCAGAAACGGCTGCACCAAAAAAGGAATTCAATATTTGGGATGTGGATTTTGATAACCTTGAGCCCGGCGATGAAGAGCGGATTGAACGCTATAAGGAAGAAGCACGTCAGGACCGGCTCAAAAAGATGCGTGACGAGGCCGTGCCGAAGGAGAAGTATTACGACAACAACTCCGTCTGTGCCTTTGGCCCGCAGTTCAGGGATGTTTCCGGTAAGCTGACGAAAGAATGGTACATGTTTACGCCGATTGACCTGAGCAAGGACGGAACGCAGACGTTTGAACTGATCGCTGCCAACATGCATGTGGTCGGCCATGTGAGTGTGACCGTTGAAAATGGCCGCTTCATGGTGGATTATGCTTATAACAGCAAAAATATCAAGGTCGGCCGCGAGTATTTCACATTCTTCAGGGATTTTGAAAGCATCACGCGCAAGGATATGGATAACTTCAAAAGGCATTATACCTATGGCAAATCGTATAGCATCGAAGAAAAGCTCGGTGGTGACACCGACGTGATCCTTTTTGTCTGTAATACAGCTACTTATCGTGCAGAAGCGAGCGGTATTTCCCGCTATTATTCCTCCAATCCCAATCGTGAACAGCTGCGGGAAACCATGCTGGATATGATCGGTAAGTAATGGAAGAATCTAAAAAAGCCTTGGGTGGATCGGATGATCCATCCAAGGCTTTTGTCATGTTTGGAAATGTGTACTGACTGCTTAGGTGCGCATTTCGCGGTTGAACGGCTTGCCCAGCATCGCAGGACCGACATGCTTGCTCTTGCCCACGAAGATCAGCACGACGACGACCAGCACATAGGGGAGCATGACCAGGAATTCGTAGGGGAAAGCAGCAAAGCCGTACGCCTGAACGGCCAGCTGCAGCGCCTGTGCCAGCGAGAAGAGCATCGCGCCGCCCAGCACGCCCAGCGGGCTCCAGCGGCCGAAATACACCAGCGCAACGGCGATGAAGCCGCGACCGCCGATCAGCGTGTCGGTGAAGATCTTCGCATAGCACAGCGACAGATACGCACCTGCCAGCGCTGCCATCGCGCTGCCGAATGCCAGCGCCTGATAGCGTGTCTTGCTTACGTCGATGCCCATCGAGTCAGCTGCGCGGGGGAACGTGCCGCAGGCGCGAACGCGCAGTCCCCACGGGGTCTTGAAAAGGATGTAGTGAACAACAGGCACCATCAGGAACGCGAAGTAGACCATCGGATTGCAGGAAAAGAGCATCTTGCCCACGATCGGCAGATCGGAAAGTACCGGAATGCGGATTGCATCGATGCCAGCCACGCCCTGCGCGCCGCCGATGAAATGGCGATAGAGCGAGCCGGCAAGGCCCGTGCCGAAGAGCTGCAGGCCGATACCCGCAATGCCCTGCGGCGCACCGAATTTGATGACGACCACGCCGAACAGCAGACCGAGCAGCGCGCCCACGACAGCCGCTGCAATCAGGCCGGCAAGGTTTACATACCAGGCAACCTTTGTAGAGCCGCCAATCATAAACGGGATCAGCATGCCGACGAACGCGCCCATGCTCATCACGCCCTCGCAGCCGAGATTGAATACGCCGCTGCGCTGGTTCACCGTCTCGCCGAGGGATGCCAGCAGCAGCGCACTGGAAAGGGGAATGCCGACCGTGAGGAACAGCACGATGAAGTCGAGCATATCAGGCGGCCTCCTTTCGATTCAGAAGGGACTGGACCTTGCGCTGTGCACGGTCCATCAGATAAGGATTGGCGATGATCAGCTTTGCCGCGACGATGACCAGAATCACCAGACCCTGCAGCACGTCGATCATGTTGCTGGGTACGGGAATCTTGTTGATCTGCAAGGCGGAACAGCCGTAGGAGATCAGCGCAAAGAAGAACGCAGCCGGGATCACGCCGATGGGATGAAGGCCGCCGAAGAGCGCAACCACGATGCCCGAGAAGCCGTAGCCGCCCGTGCAGTTGCCCAAGCCGCGGTGATGCACGCCCAGGATTTCGACCGTACCAGCCAGGCCGCAGCACGCGCCGGATACGATCATCGCCAGCACCAGATAGCGGCTCACGCTGATGCCGCCATAGCGCGCAGCGCGGTCAGAAGCGCCGGCAGCGCGCATCTTGAAGCCCACAGGCGTCTTCCACATGAACAGATAGACCACAACGGCCAGTGCAATGGCGATGAAGATGCCGGTGTGGAAGCGAGTGCCCTTGGGGACGTTTTCAAACACGTCGCCGATGCGGGAGAGCCACTCGGTTTCTTCCAGCTTCACCGTCTGCGGATCGCCGGAACCGCCTGCCACAGCCGGGTCGAGCAGCGGTACGCGCAGGCAGTAGGAATAGAACTGCGTGGCGATGTAGTTGAACATGACGGTGGAGAGCAGCTCGCTCACGCCGAACCTGGCTTTGAGCAGGCCGGGCAGCGCGCCCCAGCATGCGCCGCCGATCATACCAAAGAGCATGATGCACGGCAGAGCCAGCGCTCGCGGCAGCTCAGTATTGAGCGCGAACACGATCGCCAGCAGCAGACCCATGATCATCTGGCCTTCGCCGCCGATGTTCATGATGCCGCTGCGGTAAGCAACACAGATGCCCACGCCTACGATGGTCAGCGGCGCCATGATGTTGATCACGCCGGAGAGATTCTTAAACGAGGTGAAGGGGTAGCAGAAGATAACCCAGAAGGTCTTGAGCACGTCTGCGCCCAGCACCGCCAAAATCAGGGAGGCGACGCCCAGTGTAAGCAGCACGGCGAGCAGGATGACGCCGATGGTGTAAATCAATTTGAAATTCTTCATACTTCTTTCACTCCTGCCATCATCATGCCCAGCTTGCGCTGCGTTGCCTCGCCGTGGCCCAGCGTGCGCTGGATCTGTCCCTTGAAGATGACGGCGATGCGGTCGGAGAGGTTGATGATCTCCTCAAGCTCCTCGGAGATGAGCAGAATGCCCACACCGCTGTCGCGCAGCGCCAGCAGCTGCTTGTGGATGAATTCGGCCGCGCCCAGGTCAAGGCCGCGGATGGGGTAAACAGCGATCAGGAATTTCGGACCGCGGTTGATTTCACGCGCGAGGATGACCTTTTGAATGTTGCCGCCGGACAGGGAGCCTGCAGCGACATTCACGCTCGAGCAGCGGATATCGAACTTTTCGCGCAGCGCGTTGGCATTTTCGTCGATCTTTTTGTTGTTGATGAGCGTGCCGCCCAGGGAGAAGGGCGACTTGGCAATATCCTTGAGCACCAGATTTTCGCGGATGCTCATGCTTGGAACGATGCCCTCTACGTTGCGCTCTTCCGGCACGTAGCCCATGCCCTGTGCGATGATCTGCTTGGGGCTCTTGCCCACAAGGCTCACACCGTCCAGCAGCACCTCGCCGCTCTCAATCACGCGAAGGCCGGTCAGCGATTCGGCGAGCTCGCGCTGGCCGTTTCCGGAAACGCCTGCAAGACCGACAATCTCGCCTGCACGCACGGTAAGGTTGAGCTTGTTGAGCACCATGTTGCCTCGGTCGCCGCGAACGAACAGATTATGCACTTCCAGCATCGGCTTTCCCGGCTGGCGCTTGCTCTGGTTGGTCGGCAGATAGACCTCGTGACCGGTCATCAGTGCGGCGATGTCGGCGGCGGAATGATCGGCCGTGTTGCCGCGGAAGACGAGCTTGCCGCCGCGCAGGATCGCGACCTTGTTGGAGAGCGCTTTGACCTCGGCCAGCTTGTGGCTAATGAAGATGATGGACAGTTCATTTGACATGCGCTTGAGCAGCGCAATCAGTTCGTCCGTCTCCTGCGGAGTCAGGGCAGAAGTCGGCTCGTCCAGGATCAGGAACTTGGCGCCGAAGCACAGCGTCTTCACCAGTTCTACGCGCTGCTGCTCGCCGACGGAGAGCTGCCAGATGTACGCATCCGGATCAACCGCCAGGCCGTAGTGCTCGGAGATGGCGATGATGTGACGGCGCACGGCATCCAGATCCAGCTTGGCGGCCTTCTTAAGGCGCTCGAGCGTGTGGTTGCCGGCCTGCTCGGTCTTCATCTGGGACAGGCCAAGCGCGATATTCTCAGTCACGGTCAGGTTTGGTACGAGCATGTACTGCTGGTGTACCATGCCGATGCCGCAAGCAAATGCGTCGCTGGGGGATTTGAAGACAACTTCCTTGTTGTTGATGTAAATCTTGCCCTCATCCGGCGTATACAGACCCATCAGGATATTCATCAGTGTGGTCTTGCCTGCGCCGTTTTCGCCGACAAGCGCCAGCACCTCGCCCTTGCCAACGGACAGGGAGATGTCGCTGCAGGCGACAATGCCGGGAAAGCGCTTGGTGATGTGGTCGATGCGAAGGCTCGTGATCGGGGTGGACATGCACATACCTCCGTGGTTGATGATGCTCAGGGGAAAAGGGAATGCGCGGTGCACATACTTTGAAAAAAGGACTGCCAAAGCGTATCAGGCAGTCCTTTTGAGATGGAGAGATTACTTGAGCTCGACGCCGCTGAAGTCAACGGTGTTGGGCGCGGCGATCATGGCGTCCAGCGCAGTCTGCGCGGCAGCCTTCACGTCCTCGGGCAGCAGCTCGGTGTTCTCAGAGAAGGTGTACACAAAGCCGCCATTGTTGTAGTTGAGCGGAATGTTCTCGCCGCCGGTCTTGCCCTCGCCGGTGCGC
>JAFQIF010000020.1 GCA_017397695.1 Clostridia bacterium | reverse complement strand
CAGGCCTTCTGTGAAGATGGGATAATCGGCCGGGTGGTGCTTCATATGGCATTCGATTCGGTCCATCTGCCATGTAGCAACGTCGGTCGCATACTGGTAAAGGACGTCCGCTTTCAAATCAAGCGCCATGCGTTTCACCTGCCTCCCTGAGTTCTCTGCGCAGCCGGGCATATTTCGCTCTGTGCGCCTGTGCATCTGTTGCTGACCGGAATGCGCAGTTTCCGTGCAGGCTGGACATCAGGCTTTTACGCAGCGACTTATGCTCAGGACCCATCAGACCAAGCCGGATCATCCAGCCGTGCATGATGTACTTTTCGTTCTCCTGCGGATGGTATGCCGGGAATACGCGTGTAGCTGCTTTAGCTGACTGCACAACATGCTGGAGGAAGATCTGCACGGCTTCCAAATCCGCATCGACATCTACGGAAAACGTGATCTGTTCACAGGTGATATCAATGCCTGTAAAGGCGTCGGCTGCTTTCAAATCCAGTATGGATTGTACGGCCGACTCCAATGTGTCTGTTGGCATACTGTTCACTGCGCTCTCTGGAATATGCAGCGCAGGCATGCTGCAGGCTTTTCTGATCAGCCACTGTTTGCCGTACAGCATACTAAGCAGGTTCCGAAGATTCATGGGCGTATATCCTTCCAGCGGAATCCAGATGCCTGATGCTGTGCTGGCCACCGGCTCTTGAATCTGCTTAGGCTGTGCGGCGACGATGCCCTGCATCTCCAGAAAAGGAAAGATCCCGTCCAGATCATCTCCAGACAGGATCCCTTCACGCGACAAGTGGATGTCGCCGATCTGATATGCAAATGTGGGCGGCCCAAGGTAGACAGCACGCGTGTTCATGTACTGCGCGAGCGCGCCTGCCAGCTCCCGGCGATTGGTAATGTTCGTTTCAATCGTCATGATATGTCCTCCTTTCTTGGGTAGGACATTCATCACTCTGAATGGGAGAAAAGTCAAGTGATATCCACATTCATATCACAGGAATTACTTTTGTAGCACTTACAATTCTAACACTGCATTCGTACTCAATAGCCAGCATATCAGCAAGAAAACTGCAGTCTTAAAATCACCACATAAATTCCTTATACTGTAAGGATTTTTAGATGCAAGGCTGCAAGACTGAAGCATATTAAGATCCAGCGATTCTGCAGCCTTAAACATGCTCGCCCTCCAGCATCAATATTGGGCTTATTTGATAAAGCTCACCTTTTCATCCATGGAACTGCGAACAGAAGCGCCGGTTGCGCCATCCACATCCACATCCGTGTAGCCCAGCAAAAGCACGGCAACGGCCTTATATGCTTTATCCACGCCGAGCTTTTCGCAGATTTCGTCATGCTTTTCGCCATTGAGGGCAATCGTGGCTGCGGAGACGATCTTGCTGCCGTAGCCCAGCGCATTGGCGGCAATCACCATATTCTGCGCAGCCAGGCCGCAGTCGAAGTTCGGATCCGGCGACGGCGTGCCCTCGTTCATATAAATCACAATCGCAGCCGGAGAGTCACCCAGACCGGCCTTCGCGCCGGAAGATGCCGGCATCTTGGGCATGCCTTCAGGCGCACCTGCCGGCGGGTTCGCCATGCCTGCAGGAGCGCCAGCGGGCATGCCGCCCGGCGCGCCACCCATGCTCATGCTGCTGCCGATTTCATCCATCACTTCCTGATTGGTGATCACGGCAAAATGCCACGGCTGCTGGTTGATAGCGCTGGCAGCAGACAGACCAGCCTGAAGAATCACATTCAGCTCCTCTTCAGAGATGGCATCGGTCTTAAATGCCTGAGTCGTGCCTGCGGACAGGATGACGTCCACAGTGCTCTGAGCAGACGCGCTCAATGTCAGCGCACACAGCAGCAGAAGAGCAACGGTCAGCGTAAGGAATTTATTCATAGGGGTACCTCCTTTTATTGATGGGGTTTGCATCGTTTTACACATACCATTGCTGCCAGCAGAATCGCTATGCACAGCACAAGCATGGTTGCACCAGAAGAATCGCGGGCGGCATCAGGCGCTTCGCCGTCAGGCCTGCCAGGGAAACCGCCGAAAGAATCCGGCATCTTTGACCGGTCAAAATCACGTTTATCTGTGCCAGTTTCGGAAGAAGGCGTTTGATCCGTCCCCTGCTGCGCAGCGGGATTCCGTTCGCCGCGCTTTCCGCCGCGTCGGGATGCTCCGAAGCTTCCAGACATCTCAAAACCGCCTTCGTCCGGACCGCCGAGAAATCCGCCGCCGCCCATGCCGAATTCGCCCATATCCGAAAGTTCCAGATGCGATGCGTCGATCAGGGCAGACGCATCCGTCCTCTGACCTTCGGTGGTGGAAGGAATGCTTCCGTCGAGTTGTCCGGTGATGCTTTGTGCGCGCAGGCAGCAGAATTCAAGCAAGGTATCGCAGCCCTGTACGAATTCATTATAAGAAAAGAAACCGTTCTCGTCGCGCTGAACATACGGGGCGATCATATCCATCACGCTGCGCATATGCGTTTCAAACCATCCGCTGAAAAAAACGGTATCCAAGAACTCGGCATATACGTCATGATACTGCTTTGTATACTGCTCGTCAGAGAAAATCCAGCTTACCATGGGGCGCGATGCAATCGATCCTCCCGAAACCGGCGAGTCGATCGGGGAATTAACCGTGGACGTTGCACCGGACGCTGTGCCTCTGCCGCCCATGCTGAAACCACCAAGGGACAGATTATAGTCCCACGGAATCATGGAAAGCCGTCCGTCTTCCTCATAGAGATAATAGTTATGCACCATCATGCCGGTATAGCTGTCATCGTTGCACATGAAGTTATGCACGACCAGATAACGGATAACAGCGTCCACGTCCACGACGGTTTCGATATCCTGCCCGTCAGAGAGCTTCTTGAGAGAAGCAATCAGCCTTTGCTGATCGACGCCGGTGATATCCGTTTTTGCGCCGTTCCAGATGTTTGGATAGCTTTCAGGATTGTCGTCAGTGTACTGGAGCCTTACGTCGCTGTCGCCCATACCGCCCATGCCCGGTCCGCCCTGAAACCCATCCGGCATAGAAGGCGGTGTGAATCCTTCTCCTGACATAGCAGGAGGCTCAAATCCTTCGCTGAACACAGCGGACGGATCAAAGCTTTCTCCCGGCATGGCAGGCGGCGAAAACCCTTCATCGGACATGGCAAATGGATCGAATCCTTCGCCGTTCAAATCCGGAGGTGTAAATCCTTCGCCGAACATCGACGGCGGATCAAAGCCGCCGCCCGGCATAGCCGGCACTTCCGAAGCGGGTGAAGCATTGTCCTGCGCACTTTCGCTGTCGGGGCCGGAATCGGCGAAGCGCTCGGCAAATTCGTTCATATCGAAGTCTTTGCCCTGTCCGCGCCCGCCGCCGAAGGAGAGGCTGTCCGGTTTGTAGAGTTCGCCGTAGTCCGCGCCGTAATTGCGCTCAAGGAAGCTTTCCTCCACGCCTTCAACCGCCAGATACAGTCCCCAGTCTTCACCGTTGACGGTAATCTGCACGAAGCTGCACAACGGCGCGGCGGCGTCCATCCGATTCATCAGGGTATAGGCCATGTAGTCCTTGAGATAGGTCTTGTCCTGAATCAGATTGTTCAGGCTCAGCTTGTCAAGGCCGTAATAGCTCTTACCGGCTTCATACTGATCAAATTCCAGCTTGAAGCTGTATCGGTTGTTGCCGTGCTGGGCGACAGAGGACAGCGACGTATTGCCTTTGGCACGGATGGCGACGCTGCCCTGAGGTTCGCCGTCGATGGAAACCGTGCAGGCGGCATATTCCTCATTTTGACAGGTTTCAAGAAAACTGTCCCAGTCCTCCATGACAATATCCATCGTATGTACACGGCTTTGATCAAAGAGCTTTGTTTTATATCCGGAGGAAGATTTTGCGCCGATCAGGCCAAACGATACGGCGCAAAGATACAGACCGGTGACTGCGACGGCAGCAGCAATCGCAATCAGACAGACTCGGTCGATATTTCTGCGCATAGCGCCCTCCTTAACCCATGTAATCGCCGTTGTAGCTGACCAGCACAGCGCTGTGCACGCCATCCATCTCGGAAAGCGCAGAGATGAAATCGGTATCGCCGCTCTTGAGGCGCACTTCGTAGGTCATTTCGATATTTCCGCTCTGCGCCGTCTTGCTTTTGATGACGGCGCGTTCCACATTCTCCGCGAGGAACTTCGCCGCACGCGTTTCCGCATCGCGGTTTTCACAGCTGATGACGGCGATGTAGGGGTTTACAGCAGACTTTCTGTTCATGAAGAGCAGCATAATGACGCCGATGATTACGCTACCAAAGACCGCAAGCGGAATCATACCGGCAGCAATGACGATACCGGCAGAGATCGACCAGAACAGGAACGCGATATCCATCGGCTCCTTGATGGCCGTGCGGAAACGGACGATGGACAGCGCGCCGACCATGCCCAGAGAAAGCACGACGTTGGAGGTGACGGCGAGGATCGTCATGCCGGTGATCATCGTCAGCGCAATGAGCGTGCCGCCAAAGTTGGAGGAGAACATGACGCCGCTGTACGTCTTCTTATAGACAAGGAAGATAAACAGACCGACCGCGAAAGACAGACCGAGCGTCAGGATCATATCCAACATGGAGACGCTGGTGACGTTTTCGAGAAAACTGGACTTGAAAATATCGGAAAAAGTAGACATGGTAGGCTCCTTTCAATTTCTGCACTCAGCCGTAAATCCGGCAGGTCTGATATTTGGAAAATGCGCCGGCAGGTCTGTTCTTAACCTGAACTGCCTGCCTGATCACGGACGGCAGATAATCATCCCACTTTACTTCAAGCAGGATGAGCCCGCTGGCTGCGGGAATGGTTACACAGTTTGGGTTCAGAAAGTCTGTGCATGACAGTCCTGTCCGGATATTTTCGTCAACGGTTACCCGCACATTGCCGGGACCATAGACAAAGGGAATGCGGGTGTAATCCACGATGGTCTTAGGCCGCAGCCCCTGCGACTTCATCTTGGCATACAGCTCAATGATCAGCGCGCGCCCGCTGGAAGGCATCCAGCCGATATCGCCGCTGACAATCCGCTGTGCTTCCTGCGCCGTCAGATTGGCGGATACCTTGTAGCCAAGGCCGTTGCGCTTCACCTTCTTTTCAAGGCGGATAATGGAAGGATCAAGGTCATAATAACGGATACGGAATTTCTCCCGTTCGTTCACGCCATCGATCTTTTCTCTCAGCGCCTTATCAAACAGATTATCAAAATACAGGCTGCGGATCAGATAGAAGCCCTTCTTTTGTGCATGTGGATCGAGCTTAGCCACAACACGCAGGTTGGCACAAATGGCGGCTTTATCGCCTGCGTCAATCACATGCTTGAGCTCGTTTCTGTAAATCACGATCCATGTACTCCTCTCTGTGGTGATGAAGGTATTATACAGGAAAATTCTGTGCGCAGAATGATCAAAAGGCGTGAATTTACAAACAGAATGTGAATACTTTGTGAACCCATTTCACGTTTCTTTCCAAGAATCTGCGCTGCTGCAAAATCAAAACAGGCCGGCAGAGAATCCCCTG
This sequence comes from Clostridia bacterium, assembly GCA_017397695.1. The sequence continues at coordinate 7,081 of JAFQIF010000020.1, read as the reverse complement.
CCAGCCTTGATTCAGTTATGATTCGCGTATCAGCTAGAATCAGCCCTTACTTCAGATCTTCCACCACAGACTGAGCAGCCATGCGGCCGGAAGAGAACGCCCAACCAAAGCCCGCGCCGTCGATATCGACATACGCATCGCCATAGATCACGGCAGCAGCGTCGCAGCCAGCAGCATACAGTCCTTCGATCTCACGCTCGTTCTCATCCAGAACAGACATGTTCTCGTCGATCTTCAGCCCGCCGACGGAATTGATGTAGCGGGTCTTGAGCTGCATCGCATAATACGGGCCCTTTTCCAGCGCAACCAGGCAGGCCGGATCCTTCTTGTAGATCTTGTCCTCACCAGCCTCGCAGCAGGCATTGTACTCCTCGATGTTCTTGACCAGAATATCGCAATCCATGCCGGTCTTCTCCGCCAGCTCCTCCAGCGTGTCGGCCTTAACCATTACGCCATCGGCCTCCATGCGGCTGAGCACTTCCGGCAGCTCGGTCCAGAGCTCATCGCCCTTAGGCTGATAGCCAAAGGACAGCGGGACCCAGTTCAGTCCATCGGGCAGACCCAGCGCCTGAGTACCCTCGTTCACAAGCGTATCCACCATATCCTGCGTGAACACATTCCACGCATACACCTGACCGTAGGTCGCCTCGGACGCCTCAACACCGCATTTCACGCCATCCTCATTGCTGTAACGGGTGCCGACCGGATTGAGATGCACAAAGGACGGCACATAGTTGAGGATGCAGTTCATCTTGTTGCCAAAGTCGGTCAGATCGGTGTAGCTCTCCGTGGTGAACAGGTGATGCACCAGCAGAGCGTCCTCCTTGTACTTCTGCGCGCCGACTTCCCAGGCCATGCGCATGCCGTCGCCCATACCAGCCGCACCAGCGCCCTCAAAGGCACCATTGAAGCCGATCTCGTTATAAACATAATCGATATCGCTGCCAAAGCCACCAGTACACAGGATGACTGCATCCGCCGCAACATTCAGCGTGGTGCCGTCGGTCATCACAGCCTTCACGCCGCAAACCTTGCCAGTTTCGTCGGTCACAAGGTTTTCTGCCTTGGTGTTGAAGTACACCTTGCCGCCGTTTTCTTCAAACTTCTCCAGCATCGGCTCAGCAAACACGGAGTACTTGCCCTTGCCCATCAGATGATGGTTGTTGGTCGCAGTGTGATACCAACGGTTAGACGGCATCAGCGGCATAACACGGATGAACTCGAAGCCATGATCCATCAGCCAAGTCGTCGTCTCACCGGACATCGTGAGATAGTTGTAGACCAGCTTCTGGTTGACATGCCAGCTCATCTGCTCCGTCCAGTAGTCAAACACAGCGTCCACCACGTCGTTCCAATCCTTCAGGTTCGGATCATAATCAACCGGAACTACGCCCTGATTCTCCTGCGCACGGCTGCCAATCGCCATCAAGCCTGCGGCCAGGTTGGAGGTGCTCTGCGCGGTGCTGGAGTTCTTCTCCAGAACGATCACCTGCGCGCCAAGCTCCTGCGCCTCAACAGCAGCAGCCAGACCGGACGCACCAGAGCCGATCACGACGATCTGCGCGCTGCAGTCGATGACCTCGGTGCTCAGGGTCTTCTCCACCGCGGACATGTAGTCCTCCGCGCTGCCGCCCGCCTGCGCGATGCAGTCCTTCACGCCGTCAATCAGCGCCTGGCTGGACACCGTGGAACCGCTGATCACATCGACGTTCACCGTCTGATGCTCCACAATCTGCGCCGGGAGCTTTTCAAAAGCCTCTTCAAACAGGCCGGTGGTTTCGGTGTGATTCACAACCTGCACAGACGCAAGCGCGCCCTGCTCCACCTTGACTTCAATCGTCACCGGGCCGATTTTGCCCTGGGTCGTCGCCTGATACGTGCCATCCGTCAGCGCAGCCTGCTCAGCAAACGCCATGGAGCAGCACAGCATCAGCGCCATGAGAATACATGCCAGCTTCTTCATCCTTTTTACCTCCGCATATATTTTTGTATCGCGTTTGTAACGCGTTACAACTATACCACTGAGACAAAACATTGTCAATGACTAAACAATCTGTTTTTTCCAAAAAAGAAAAGAAGCAGCGCTTTGCCTGCTTCTCGTCCTGATATCAGCCCTTGAACACCGCACGTACATATGCAGGAATGTGTTTCTTTCCCCATTCGCTCAGCGAATATGCTCCCTCGTTTCGCGCCCAGTCAAACGTTTGCCCGCGCAGCATGGTCATGATCAGGTTAAATACCTCATCCTCATTCAGATCACCGTAGAGCAAATCGCGTCCCTGATAGATGATCCGATAGAGAATCCGCCCGATGGCACGCCCTGCGCCGCTGTCCACATTGCGCCTATTTCCCTTTTGGAGCATGTGAAACCGCCAGTTATACTCGAAGCCATCCTGCTCTACCCTCTCAAGGTAAAGCTGCATGAACAGCGCAAGATTCTCCCGTGGATCCTGAAGCGTAAACTTTGCTTCATTTTCTTCGAAGAACGGATCAACCTGCATGGCGATCATAAAGACCACTTCGTCTTTATCCTCGAAGCAATTATAAAAGCTGCTGGGCGCTACGCCTACCCGCTGGCAAATGCTGCGCACTGTACAAGCTTCGTAACCCTGCGTATTGATAATCTCTTTCGCCGCGGCAAGAAATTCCTCGCGCCGCTCTTTTTTCTGCTTATTCATAGTCCACCCAATGACATTTGATATGCCGCTATTTTAGCATCCTTTGGCGCGAATTTCAACACTTCGGACGTTATGCTTTCCTTCATATACTCGGGACGTTTCCCTCAGGTGGGTGCAAAATTTCTCGCCTTAAAAAATATATTTCTGCTGCGTTCCCCTCTCAAGCCCCTCCCTGGGACAAACCCATCATGCAAAACATCGCCAACCGTCTCAAAACTCCTCAAAAACAGCTCAAATTGTGCTGATTTTACTCATTTTCGGCGTAAAAACACCAAATGAATACAAAAAAATCCATCAGGTATTCATCACTCTGAATGAAGGAAAAGTCAAGCAGTAAGAATATCTTTCTTCCCGTGTTTATACCGTTTTATTTTGCAAAACAAAATGCCTCGCGCCCAGCCAAGCGGACACGAGGCAAGAAGGAGTAGAAATCCCGTAAGGGAAGGGATCGAGCTGTGTGTTACTCAGCCTTCGCAGCATTTTCGCCTGCGATACGACCGAAGACCAGGAAATCGGTCATAGCGTTGCCACCCAGACGGTTGCCCGCATGGATGCCGCCGCAGACCTCGCCCGCCGCGTACAGACCCGGGATGATCTCACCTTCGGCGCTGATGACCTCAGCCTCGGTGTTGATCTTCACACCGCCCATGGTGTGATGCAGAGCCGGGGATCGCGGGGTGGCAACAAACGGCGCCTCGTCGATCGGCGGTCCGAAGTAGGGCTTACCAAAGTCCTCGTCCACGCCGGTGGCGCAGAAGGAGTTGTAGCGCTCGATCTCGGCGACGAAAGTATCTGCCGGCACGCCGATCTTCTCAGCGAGCTCCTCAAGGGTGTTCGCAGAGTAGACATAGCCTGCAGCTTCCAGACCGCTGTAATCCACGGTAGAAGCCAGATCCTTGTCAGCGATGATAAAGAAGAGAGCGTCCTCCTGCTCAAAAGCAGCCTTAGAGATCACGTCGCGCTCCTCATACTCACTGACAAAGCGCTTGCCTTCCTTGTTGACGAAAGCCATGATTTCGGCGCTGCCGCCGACAGCAGTGAACAGGGAACCGTCAGCCGGGCTGGCGGTCGGAATCATCTGGGTGAACTCCATGCCGGTCAGGTCCGCGCCGACCGTCTTGGCCATCACGATGCCGTCGCCGGTGAGGGTGGGCGCGTTGGTGGTCTTCGCAGAATCGGTCAGGCCCGGCCAGTAGTTGTTGTACTCGGCAACCATCGCCGCATTGGCAGCGAAGCCGCCGGTCGCCAGAACGACGCCCTTGTTGGCATGCAGGGTGACATTCGCGCCGTCGTTGGTCACGGCCTTCGCACCGGTCACCTTGCCGTTTTCCATGATGAGCTCGGTCGCGGCGGTGTTGTAAACGATCTCCACGCCCGCCTCAAGCGCAGCGGCTTCGAGGGTCGGGATCACGTTGCCGGTGGAAAGCATATGGCTGCGCGGCCACAGAGCGCCCAGAATGGTGATCGTCTGCTCTTCCCAGCCGGCGCCGATGCTCTCCAGCCACTGCAGTGAAGCAAGCGCATTCTCGGCGAAAACACGGGTCAGCGCCAGATCCGGCTCGATGACGGTGCCATCCAGGCCGGTGCGCTTGCTGCCCAGGTAGTTATGGAGCATGTGCAGCTCGACGGAGTCGAACTGATAGGTTTCGCCGCTGGCAAGGTATTCCTTGATCTGGCCCTTGACGGTCTCCAGCACCTCGGCAAAGGCGCCGAAGTCGGCCGGATCGAGCTCGAGGTAACCTTCCAGCTCCTGGCGCAGGCCGGGATCCATGGCCATTTTGCCCTGACGGTCCGGATCGGCGGCATTGAAGCCCTGACCGGCGATGAGGGTGTTGCCGCCCAGCGCGGCAGTCTTTTCCACGAGGATGACCTTCGCGCCGCTCTGCGCAGCGGAGATGGACGCGGTCAGGCCGGCGCCGCCGCCGCCCAAGACGACGACATCGTAGGTCGCTTCCATATCCTCAACAGGCGCCTTGATGATTTCGACAGCCTTGAGAGCCTCGACATCGCCGCCGGCCTGCGCAATCGCCGCCTCAACGGCGGTGAGAATGGCCTTAGAGGTGTTCGTCGCGCCGGAGATGGTATCCACCGCCAGAGACTGATGCTCGACAATCTCCGACGGAATGTTCTTGATCGGCGCATCCGACAAGCCGGCGGTCTCGGCATGCTCGGTGACGGCAATCTCGGTGATCGCGTCGGCAGTCACGGTGACGCTCACCTTGACCGGGCCGTTGTTGCCGGCGGCTTCAGCAGTGTAGGTACCGGCGGTGTAGCCAGCAGCCATCGCAAGGCTGCCCGTAAGGGCCAGCGCGAGGCAGAGGGTCACAGCCAGCAAGATCTTGATCTGCTTCATGTGTTTCTTCTCCTTTTCCTTATCTCTTTTTCGCAGAATCTCCTGCGTTAGCGAGATTATAGTCCTCAAGCGCGCTTTAGATTCAAGAGGAAAAGGAGATTTTTATCTATGATTTGTCTAAAATTTGCTGAAGTCGATCAAAGGATGGGGATATATGCGATTCCATAATAGTAGGGAGAACGGGCGACCATCTCCAGCGCCAGATGCCGGACAATGATCGGCCGATCGCGCCGGATAGCGTAGCCCTGTTCTTGAACTTTGCCAAGCAGGGACTGCAGGTATCCGGTGTTCCATGTGTGCCCGGGGGACTGCATGTGCACGCATATGCAGCGCTCGGAGGGGAGGCATGTCATATCCTCAAGCGGAATCTGCCAGTTTTCGGCGGTTTCGCGCGTAAAGGCAAAGCGGCATTCAGGGGTGACATCCAGGTCGGCAGTACCGGTGAAGCAGATGATGGAATCCGGCAGAATGTTGGCCAGCCTGTTGAATTCTTCGCATTGTGCTTCGTCGGAGCAATCAAGCTGGCTGAAAGTCCGTTTGTTGAAGAAAAGTTCCGGGCGCATGACATCCATCAGGACGTCGCGCATGGTCTGCGCCTCGCAGAGCATGCGTTTAAAGCTGCGGATTGCGGCGGCCCGCTTGAGCAGGATTTCGCTCTTGGCAATCATGGCGTCATGCTTCTCGTCCAGCTGTTCCATCAGCGTATTCAGGCTGCCGTTTCCGAAATGGCCGGCGACATCCTGAATAGAGAACTCCGAAAGACGATACTTCCTGAAGGCGAGCAGGCAGACAATGTCTTCAACCAGAAAGTATCGTGTGCCATTCTCACTCTTGCGAGGATTTAAAATACCCTCCTGTTCATAAAAACGCAGCGCCTGTGTTGTCAGGCCCAGCAGTTTTGCTACTTCACCGATTTTATATTCTTTCACTGATACCACTCCTCACTGCATAAATACCTTCATTCTCAGTCCACGCACAAATTCATACACACATATTCGATTATATTTTAATTCTCTACAGTTCTATTTTCAAGCTATACATATCCTCCAGCAAGCAAACGTATACTCGTATCAGAAAATGGAACAGACTATACTCGGAACGTTTCCCCCAGGTGGGTACAAAATTTCTCTTCGCAAAAAGTATTTTTCTGCTGTGTTCCCTTCTCAAGCTCCTCCCGGCGGCAAACCCACCGCGTAAAACAGCGGCAATCGTCTCAAAACCCTCTCCAAACAGCCCAAATTGTGCTTATTTCACTCAATTTCCGCTCAAAAAAGCCAATTGAACACAAAAAAATCCATCAGGCATTGTATCAATACCTGATGGATTTCATGGCTAAAGGGATAAATCGTGATACAAGGGACGGATGCAAGGTTGGGTGGGTGCATCACAAACAAGCCCTCTACTCATCTCCCAACAAATTCTTTCTCTCATCTTATCATTTACCTGTGGTCACAGAGAGACTCGAAAAAAGTTTTATCCGCTTACAGAATATCTGCTTACATTCACAATTAATTACACTCAGTGCATCCAAACTGACAATTTGGTTTTTGTAAAGTCACTTGAATGACTGCAGCCGCCCGAGATGTACCCGAGCGGCTGCATATAGAGAAATAAGAAGGAAGGCTTAGCCAATATAGCCCGCGAACAGGAACGCAAACGTATAGGAAGCGATCGCCACGGACAGCCAGGTGATACCACCCAGCGCGATGGGCTTGAGGCCCTTGGAGAAAACATCCTTGAACTTGATCTTGAAGCCAACGCCCGCAAGCGCAGCAGCAAAGAGATACTTGCCCAGCTTGCCCAGCAGGGAAACACCCTTCGCGCTGAAGATGCCCGCAGTATTCAGGCCCGCCATCACGACGAACCAGAGAATGAACATCGGGAAGGTCTTCTTCACGACCGCCAGCACGCTGTCGTTCTGCGCAGCAGCGCCGTTCTTCTTCGCGCGGCCGGCCATCACCAGCGTCCACACCAGCGCAACAAAGATCAGCATCGTGGTACGCACCAGCTTCACGTTGAGCGCACCCTGGAAAGCCGGATCGCCAATCAT
>JAFQIF010000221.1 GCA_017397695.1 Clostridia bacterium | reverse complement strand
CTTGGCCAGCAGCGCCGGCGCGCCGGACATGGGATGCCTGATGATGATCACGTCCGTGCCCATCTGATCGAGCGTCACGCCGGTGTCAATCAGCGTCTCGCCCTTGGCGACGGAGGACGCGCTGGCGGAGATGTTCGCCGCGGCGGCGGACATGTACTTGCTCGCCAGCTCAAAGGACATGCGGGTACGGGTGGAGTTCTCGTAGAACAGCGTCACGATGGACTTGCCCTGCAGGTGCGCCGTCTTCTTGTTGCTCGAGCGCACGATCTGGCGCATCATCATCGCGTTGTCGAGGATCTCTGTGATCTCCTCGCGGCTCACGCCGTCAAGACCGAGCAGGTCTTTGCGTTTCATCATCAATGCGTTCACTCGCCTTTCTTCTTCTCGTAGAGCACGATGCTCAGCTCGCCGTCGATCTCCGGCACGTTCACGCCGACCATCTCGTTTTTGCTGGTCGGCAGGTTCTTGCCCACGTAGTCGGCGCGGATGGGCAGCTCCCTGTGGCCGCGATCGACCATGACTGCCAGCTGGATGAGCGCCGGGCGGCCCATGTCGCAGATGGCGTCCATCGCAGCGCGCGCGGTACGTCCGGAGAAGAGCACGTCGTCCACCATGATGATCTTTGCGCCATGTACCTGGAAGGGCAGATCGGTGGTGTTGACGACGGGATGCTCGGTGAGGATGGACAGATCATCGCGGTAGAAGGTGATATCCAGCACGCCCATGGGCAGCTTCACGCCCTCAACCTCCTCGATGAGCTCCTGCAGCATGCGCGCCAGCACAACGCCCCTGCGCTGAATGCCCACCAGCGTCAGGCCCTCCACGCCGCGATTGTTCTCGATGATCTCATGGGCAATGCGGCGAAGCGCGCGCTTTACGCCCTGTTCGTCCATGATGTCCGCTTTGAATTCCAGCTTGACCGCCACGTTTTTCGCCCCTTTTTCTTAAAAATAAAACACCCTGTCCCATAAAGTCGGGACAGGGCAAATAAAGTCCTTAAGGACAGACCTGTTCTATTTGCCGCCTTGCCGACCTCACAGGATCGAATTAAAGGCTCCTTGGATTTGATCTATTATAGCATTATTTACACGCAAAGAAAAGGGGCGTTTGCGTTTTTCTTTATATATTGACATTTATGGCGTATCGATCTATATTGATTGCATCAACCCAAGGAGGCTTTCAGCATGAATCACGCACAAAAGGCACGCGATCTTTTCCTCTCCGGCTGCTCCTGTTCGCAGGCGGTGTTTGCCGCATTTGCCGATGATTTCGGCATGGATCAGGACACAGCCCTGAAGCTTGCCTCCTCCTTTGGCGGCGGCATGGGCGGCATGCGCGAAACCTGCGGCGCGGTAAGCGGCATGCTGATGGTCGCGGGGCTCAAGTGGGGCTACAGCGAGGTCGGCGATCTGGACGTGAAGACCGCGCATTACGCCCGCGTGCGCACGCTGATCGAGGGCTTCAAGGCCGAACATACCACCATCGTCTGCCGCGAGCTGCTTGCGCATCTTGGGGAACTCAAAAAAGATCCCAGCGCGCGCACGGCGGAATACTATAAGGTGCGCCCGTGCGTCATGTTCGTGGAGACGGCGGCACGGCTGCTGGATGAGATGGCAAAGCAGGGAGTCCAGTAACAAGGAGTTCTTCGGCAAACTTGAATTTGACGAGGTAATGTTTATGAAATTAGTACAAGCCGAACAAAAGCAAATAGAGCGACTTGTAGATATATCAAAAGCTGCTTTCGATAGTGATATTGCTGTCAGTGCTTCCTCCGTGGGGGGCCCACCTGAGTACGATTCGGTTGCATGGCATGAGCAGATGTTTAATGAGAGACATTTGTTTCAAGCAGAAATAGATGGAGAAATTATCGGCGGTGCACTTCTCTTTTTAATTGATGATGGAAAGATGCTGTATATCGGACGGATTTTTGTAAACCCAATTCACCATAGAAAGGGATATGGTATTTCCTTGATGGAACTGGTGGAAAGTTACTATCCAAGTGTAAAGAAAATCGTACTTGATACACCTCTTTGGAATGTAAGAACAAATGCTTTTTATAAAAAGTTGGGCTATTCTGAAGTTAAACGGGATAAGGAATTTGCTTATTACCAAAAAGAATTAGATTGCTAAATTCCAATTTATCTGCCCATTCCTGCACCGGCATAACATCGGATCAATCACAAAGCCTCCCGGAGAAATCATCCGGGAGGTTTTGCAATATGCAGTTTATCGAGCAAGGTAATCCTTGAGCGCATCCATGGTCTTCTCGCCGTCGTCAAGGCCAATGTTATATACGCGCTCAAGCTCCTTCGGATCCTTTTCCAGCCGCTTGATTTCAAGCGCCTTTTCCGGACGGATCACGAAGATCTTGCCTTCCTTTTCCAGCTGCGCGACGTCGTCCGCCTGCGCGTTGTAGCGCGCATGGCGTTCCTCCAGCGTCTTGCACAGATTGGGATACTTCCTGTAAAACGCCTTGATCATCAGAGGATTCATCGGCTTCTTTCGGTAATCCTGCGGCTGGGTCAGCACAACGATCACCTTGTCAAAGCCCATCTCAAGCGCCTTTCGCACGGGGATGCTGTCCGCCACGCCGCCGTCGAGGTAATTCTTTCCATCGATCGGCACGAATTTTGAGCAGAAGGGCATCGATGCGCTGGCGCGCATCATCTCGATATCGCGCAGCAGATGGTGCATCTGCATATACTCCGCCTCGCCAGTGTCCACGTTAGTGACGACGACCCAATACTCGCCGCCGTGCGCCTCAAATGCTTCCTCATCGAAGATATCGTACTTGGTGGGAATGACGTAATAGGCAAATTCCTTGTTGACAATATCGCCTGTTGTGAGCAGCGAGCGGATGGATATATTGCGTGGATCGCCGGCAAAGCGCTGATTGTAGCGAAGGACCCTGCCGCGCTGCTTGGAAAAGAGATTGCAGCCGAAGCACGCGCCTGCCGACACGCCCAGGATCGCATCCACATCCACGCCATGATCCAGAAAGCTGTCGATCACACCCGCAGTATACATGCCGCGCATCGCGCCGCCTTCGAGCACAAGACCTACCTTCATACACATCACTCCGAATCGAGAAATATCAAAAGGGATTATATCACAACCGCAAGGCTTTGTTCACTGACCATTGAAAGATCATCGAAAAAATAAAAGCGCCGGGACAAACCCGACGCTGTGACTGTTATAAAGCGTAGAATGCTCGGGGCAGAAAATTCCCACGGCACACACGATACAATGCTTATTGCTGCTGCCTTCCGGCCCTGACAAGGTTCACACCCTCGCATTGCATGAGTTCCATCCGTCATCACACTCTACCCGGCTATTGTATCCTATCTTCAGCAAAAAAGCAAGTCTGTTTTCCAAATTCCTGCGTTTTCTCCGCCAGCCGATCTTACAGCTTGCTCACATCCAGCGCAATACACGGACGCACTGCGCCGGAACTGGTTGTCGGCTTGGTTCCCTCCAGATAGACCTTGCCCTCGTAGGTGACATGCGTCACGCGCTCAAAATTCTTGCCCGGCGTGCGCAGCCACCACCAGCAGTATCCCTTATTATTGGTATGCACGCCGTTCTGCACCGCATATCGGGTCGGACGCGCCTGCATGCTGAACGATCTGTGCCACTGCACATCCGGCGCGCTGGGAACAAACACCATATCCTCCGTTCTTCCGCCGGCATAGGTGCCGAAGCTGGGATTATCCGGATTATCCATCACCACCGTAAGCAGGAGAGATTTTTCTTCCTGAGAAAAGGCTGTATGATAGAACACGGAATTCAGCCAGTAGCGCAGCGTGCTGTCCTGCCAGAGTATATCGCCGTCATAAGCATGGAAGGGAACGCAATCCAAACCATACTTGGAAATCATCACTACAGCTTCTTCATCACAGGAAACCACTTCCCACTCGATCGCTTCGGGCCCGTTGTTCCGGTTTCCGTCCTGCTCATAGTAGCCAAACTCCACAACACTGCCCGGATAGAGATAGACGTCTGCAGCAGCACAGGTAACGAGGAACCATGCCATCAGGAGCACAACCATGATCTTTTTCATTTGCTTTCCTTCCCCTCTCATCAGATAACACGATTATATCATTTCACAAATCATGATGCAATTGCCGGATCAATCTCTTTTATTGCATGCCCATACGGTTGATTAGCCGCTCCATCACCTTCACCGTCAGATGGAGCATATCCTCCTTATTTACCGTGCGGTCGCGAAGCGAGAGCGTAACCGGCACAGATGCGTTCAGGGTCAACCGCTTGTCAAATCCCTGCATGGCCTTGAACAGCTTTTCACCGTCCACCTGCGCGTTGTTGGCAAACCGCATATCCATGCGCCCGTCGGCCTGCATCACACGATCGATTCCCAGGCTCATGCACAGCGCCTTGAGATAGGCGACCGCCACAAGATTGGCCACGCAGCCCGGCTCGTCGCCGAATCGGTCGATGAGTTCGTCCTCGATGTCGTCGCGCTGCTCCGCCGTGCGGATGGATGCAATGCGCTTGTACACCTCCAGACGCTGCCTGTCTCCGGTAACGTACGTCGCGGGGAGATACGCATTGACGTGTACGTCCATGCGTGTCTCGATGTCGCGATTCCTGACCGGTTCCTGCCCCTGCGCCTCCAGCACCGCTTCCTCCAGCAGCTTGCAGTACAGATCATAGCCGATATTGGCCAGATGACCACTCTGCTGCGGGCCAAGCAGATTGCCTGCGCCGCGCAGCTCCAGATCGCGCATGGCGATGCGGAAGCCTGAGCCGAACTCCGTAAATTCCCGGATGGCGTCCAGCCTCTTTTGGGCCGTTTCAGAGAGCACCTTGCCCGGGCGTACGGTAAAGTACGCATACGCCAGGCGGTTGCTTCGGCCCACGCGGCCTCGCGTCTGATAGAGCTGGGAGAGGCCGAAGTGGTCGGCATCGTAGATGATCAGCGTATTGGCCAGCGGAATATCCAGACCGGACTCGATGATCGTGGTGCACAGCAGAACATCAAACTTCTGCTGGCTGAAGTCCAGCATCACATCTTCGAGCACGTTTTCCTTCATCTGGCCATGAGCGATAGCAATGCGCGCCTCCGGCACCAGCTGCTGCAGGCGTCTGTGGCACTGATCGATGGAGCCTACACGGTTGTACAGGAAGAAAACCTGACCGCCGCGGCCGATCTCGCGCAGGATCGCATCTCGAATCACGCTGTCCTGATACTCCATGACGTAGGTCTGCACAGGATAACGCGCCTGCGGCGGGGTTTCCAGCAGGCTCATATCGCGGATACCGACCATGGACATATGCAGCGTGCGCGGAATCGGCGTCGCCGACATGGTCAGTACGTCCACCGATTTCTTCATGTTCTTGATCGTCTCTTTGTGGCCCACGCCGAAACGCTGCTCCTCGTCGACAATCAGCAGGCCCAGATCCTTGAACTTCACATCCTTGCCCAGCAGCTTGTGCGTGCCGACCACGATATCAATCTCGCCCTCTTTCAGGCGGCGCAGCGTCTCCTTCTGCTCCTTGGGCGTGGAGAAGCGGCTGAGCACATCCGCTTCGACGGGGAAGCCCTCAAAGCGGCGCATAAGCGTGTTGTAGTGCTGCTGCGCCAGGATGGTCGTCGGCGCAAGAATCGCCACCTGCTTGCCGTCCATCACGGCCTTGAATGCCGCACGCAGGGCAACCTCCGTCTTGCCGTAGCCTACATCGCCGCACAGCAGGCGGTCCATCGGCTCTTCGCGCTCCATATCGCGCTTGATTTCGTCAGTCGCCTGCAGCTGATCCGGCGTCTCCTCATAGGGGAAATTTTCCTCAAATTCCTGCTGCCAGAGCGTATCCCTACCAAACGCATGGCCCCTGTTCTTCTGGCGCTGGGCATAGAGCTGCACCAGGTCGAACGCCAGCTCCTTGAGACTCTCGCGGACCTTGCTCTTCTGCTTATCCCAGTCCTTGCCGCCCAGGCGGGAGAGCTTCGGCGCGGCGCCCTCTCCGCCGCCGATGTACTTCTGGATGCGGTCGAGGTGATCCGCCGGAATATACAGCTTATCGCTGCCCAGGTACTGCACCAGCAGATAGTCGCGCGATGCGCCCTCGCTGGTCAGTCGCTTGGTTCCCTGATAGATGCCGATGCCGTGCGTCTCATGCACAACATAATCGCCCACATTCAGATCGGTAAAGGATGCGATCTTGCTGCCCTTTTTCTCTTTTGCTTTTTTTGCCTTGCCCTTTGCGCCGTATACGTCGCCCTCGACAAGCACAGCCACCTTGATGCCCGGATACTGGAAGCCCGAAGAGAGCATCAGCGGATAGATGCGGCACTCGCCGGCAAGCGGCGTCTTTGCACCCAGCTCGTCAAACTGCGTATCGATGCCTTCATCCTCGAAGGACTGGCGCATTCGCTCGCCGCGCGCGCTGCCGCCTGAGAGGATCATCACCCGCCAGCCCGAAGCCATCCAGCGGCTTACGTCTGCGCAAAGGTCCTTCGTGCGCCCGCCGTAGCTGCCCGCGCCCATGCCGCCCATCTGGGCAAGGAGCGTTGGTTTCAGCTCCTTCACAGGCCGCAGAATCGTAGTCATGGCCAGCAGCGTATGCGCGCCCAGCAGCTCCATGGCTTCGCCCCGGGCAAGCATCAATCCTTCCTGCTCCGGCACGGCCTCGCCGCGCTCCAGCGCGCTGGTCAGCGCCTGATGGAATTCGCCGCTTCGGCTGTCCATGCGGCCAAACAGTGCCTCCGGCTCATCAAACACCACAATCGGTCGAGCCATGTAATCGAGCACCGTCTCCGTGCGCGCATAGAGCAGGTGAATATACTTTTCCAGCAGGCGATTGCTCACGCCCCGCTCACACTGGTTCAGCGCGTTTTCCAGATTTTCCTGAAAGCGCTCCAGAGTACGGCTCTCGCGGGTGAACGCCGCCGGCACAGCCACTTCGCCTTCCTCCAGCGGAAGATCGGCCAGCGTTGCATCCTGATCGCCTTCTTTGGCGTTCATCGCGCGCGTCTGGCGCTTCATGGCTTTGCGCAGCAGACCGGCAAACGCCTGAACGCCCTCCTGAGGCGCCGGCGCTTCGCTCGCCGGGGGAATGGCAACCTCCTTAAGGTTCTGCTGGGATCGCTGGTTCATCACGTCGAACAGGCGGATAGAATCCACCTCGTCATCGAAAAACTCGATACGAACCGCGCTCAGGCTGTCGGACGGATAGATATCCACAATGCCGCCGCGAATAGAAAACTGTCCCCTGCCTTCAACCATGTACTCGCGCGAATAGCCGCCCGCAAGCAGGCGCTCTACCAGTTCGTCCGTGGGCAGCACATCCCCGACACGGATGCGCACAGTATGGCCAAAGAACACGCTGCGCGGCATCACGCGGTGCAGCACAGAATCCGCAGAACAGACCACTGCCCGCGTCTGCCCGGTAACGAGCTTGTGCAGCGTCTCAATCCTTCGGCAGGCCACCTCGCGGCTGGCCGCGACCTCCTGATAGAACGTGATCTCCCTGGCCGGGAACAGGCTCACGCCGCCGCCCAGCAGCGCGGAGAGATCCTCCATCGCCGCAGCGGCCGCGCGCTCGCTCTCGCACAGGTACAAAAGCGGCCTGCCGGTATGCTGCGACAGCGCGCAGGCCAGATGTACCTTCTGCGCGCCGGAAAGGCCGGACGCCGCAATCACCGCGCCGGCTTTTTTCGATTCCTCGACAATCTCCCGGTACTGCGGATGCTCCTGCATCAGATCAAATAAAAAGTAGGTTTGCATGGTTACCTCGTTTTTGAATTTCGGTCGCCTGCGGGCAGGACCTCATCAGTCTCGCTTCGCTCGCCAGCTTCCCCAAAGTGGAAACCTAAGTCACTGACCCTTCCCCTATGGGGAAGGGGGTACGGTATCATCCGTGACGGATGAGGTCCCCGGCCGCAGCCGGAGGGCTCACTTCTTCGGCGCATTTGCTGTGCGCATGGCGCTGTCCCAGCCGTTTCTGATCCAGTCGATCACGGTATCCGCCGCCAGCAGGAACGCATCGAACTGCACCTTACGGTCCTCCTCAGTCGCATAGTGAGAAAGCACCCAGTTGGCCAGCTCCCAGCCCTCCGGCTTCTTGCCTACGCCCACGCGAAGACGCGGAAAATCCTGCCTGCCAAGGAGTCCGATAATCGAGCGCATGCCATTGTGCGTACCGGCGCTGCCGTCCTTGCGCAGGCGCAGCTTGCCCAGCGGCAGATCGATGTCGTCAAAGACAACCAGCACGTTTTCCATCGGCGCCTTGTACCAGGAGACCAGCTCTGTCACGCACTGACCGGAGAGGTTCATATAGGTTTGCGGCTTGACCAGAATCACCTTCTCGCCGCCAACAAATCCCTCGCCGATCAGGCCGTGCATCGCGTTCTTGGTGAGCTGGATACCCAGCTTCTCGCTGAGCACATCGATTACATCGAAGCCGACGTTATGGCGCGTTCTGTGGTATTCTTTGCCCGGATTGCCCAGGCCGATAATGATATGCATATTCCGCTGCTCCTTTTAATTTTCCTGTAAACGCCATATGCGGGAACGCCGTATATGGGCGCTCCCGCTGAATATGGTGGAATGTTCGGTTTTTTACGCGTTTCTGGCCTTCTCCGCCGCCTGGGCAAGCCAGCTTGCCGGGCGGATAATCGCCGTGCCGGTCGCCTCGTCCGTGCCATCGATGACCAGCAGGGACTTGACGCCGTCGATGCGCTTCTTTGCCGGTTCGCTGGTGGCGGCAAGCACACACACGCCCACGACCGTCACCGAGAATTCGCGCATCATATCAACCATGCCGCGGGCCGTACCGCCGGCGCGCATGAAATCATCCACGATCAGCGCGCGCTGGCCTTCCTTCACCGCGCGGCGGGAGAGGCTCATCGTTTCCACGCGGCCGCCGGAACCGGAAAGATAGTTGATATTCACCGCCGGTCCCTCATACACCTTGGAATCGCGGCGGACAATGACCATCGGCACACCCAGCGCGCGCGCAGTCATCATCGCCACCGGAATGCCCTTGGTTTCCATCGTCAGAACAACGTCAGGCTCGGTGCGGTAAAAATGGGACGCAATAATTGTGCCCATGCGCTCGACAATCTCCGGCTGGGCAAGGATATCCGCCATGTACACAAAGCCGCCGGGCAGCACGCGGCCGGGCACGGTCAGCTTCTGCGCCAGATCCTTGACGGCGTTGTAGGCATCCTCGGGCGAAAGCATGGGACGATAGCGCACGCCGCCGGCAGCACCGGTAACGGTATCAATCTTGCCCAGCTTAAACTGCACAAACACACTGCGCAGGATATCAATATCCTCGCTGAGTGTGGACTTTGCCGCGCCAAACATATCACAGAATGTACCCAGCGTAAAAATCTTATTCGGTGATTCCACCAGAATCCTCGCCATGGCAGCCAGACGCTCATTGCGGCGGATGCGATCCATCTCAAGTCCTCCATTTCTTATTCACACGCCGGAAAACAGCGATGCCCTTTAACCAAATATCCGAATGTTCGGGTTTGCCGCTTTATTATAATTCAAGGATTTTGATTCGTCCAGTCCCATTTTTCTTTTTTGTACTTTTCACTGCGTTTTCGGTTGATTGCGCATCGTCCTTTAGCGTATAATAAATGGGCAAAGGATTACGGCGCGGTTTTTCGCGCACGAAGGAGGCAATTATGCCGCATATCAAGGATTACAAAGGCAAGCGCGCGCACATGATAGGCATCGGCGGCAGCTCCATGAGCGGTCTGGCTGGCATGCTCAAAAAAGCCGGCGTCACCGTCACCGGCTCGGATGGCACCGCTTCCTATATGACCAAAATGCTGGAGAATCAGGGCATCGAAGTACATATCGGCCATCACGCTGAAAACGTACACGGTGCAGACCTGATCATCTATTCCGCCGCCATCAGCGCGGAGAACCCCGAGCGTGCCGAAGCTGCGAAACTCGGCATCCCCCAGATGGAACGAGCGACGCTGCTTGGCCAGCTGATGGAGGGCTATAAGCACGCCATCAATGTCTGCGGCACGCACGGCAAAACGAGCACCACGTCCATGATCGCAGAAGCGCTGCTGGATGCGGGACTCGATCCCACGGTACATATCGGCGGCCAGCTGGATTACATCGGCGGCAGCACGCGCGTGGGCAGCCATGAAACGTTCGTTGTGGAGGCGTGCGAATTCAATGCGAGCTTCCTGCAGTTCCATCCCACCGTCGCAGTGGTCACCAACATCGAAGAGGATCATCTCGACTTCTACAAGGATCTTGATGACATCTGTCACGCGTTCGATCGCTTCTTTGCGCTGCTGCCGGAGGACGGCGTATGCATCGGCAACGGCGACGACCCCTGCGTGGTCAGTGCGCTCAAGCGCTGCCAGGTAAAGACCGTTACCTACGGCATGGGCGAAAACAATCAGTGGCGTCCTGTAAACCTCGTCTACGACGAAACCGGCTGCGCCGGCTTTGATTTCGCATTCGAGGGCAATCCCGTGGCGCATGTGCAGCTGCACGTGCCGGGCGAGTTCAACGTGATGCACGCCCTGGCAACGATGGCCGCCTGCGTGCACGTGGGCGCCGATGCGGCTGTGGTAGCCAGATCGCTGGAAGGCTTCGCCGCGCCGCACAGGCGCTTTGAGCTGACAGGCACCGTATGCGGCGTAAAGCTCTACACCGACTATGGCCACAACCCCGCTGAGATGCACAGTGCGCTGGAAAACGCCGCCCATCAGCCGCACAGGCGCCTGTTCGCCGTGATGCAGCCGCACACATATTCCCGCGTAAAGACGCTGTTCAAAGACTACATCCACTGCTGCGATCTGGCGGATGAAATCCTGATCACGGACATCTTTGCCGCACGCGAAAAGGATCCGGGCGACATCCACGCAACCATGCTTGTGGACGCGATGAAGAAGGAAGGCTTGCCTGTTCACTACACGCCGACCTTTGATGACGCCGAAAAATTCCTTCGCGAAAACTGGCAGCCAGGCGATCTGGTCATCACCATGAGCTGCGGCGACGTGCATCTGCTGAACGCGCAAATCCAGAAGCATGGGGACGACTACAAAGCATAACTCAGCAATATGCTAACAAGGCTGCCGGGCTGATGCCCGACAGCCTTGTTTTTTCTTTTCAATAATTCTCTCGCATCAGGCGCTCAAGCTCAACAGTGATTCTTCGCTTCAAATCGCCGTGTTTTTCTTCAGAATACTCCGCTTCCTTTGAGAATCTCGCTTCCCTCGGATATAAACAAACTGGCCGGCGTTTATTGGAATCCGGTTCCCAATCATAGCGAGCCTCAACATGCGTATGCAGATAATGATCAGCGTTCATCAGCGTTGAGTAATTTATCCTCATCGGTTTGCATGCAGCCATTACCGCATCACCAAGCAAAGTCATATCCAGCAAGTATTGCTTCCGCTCTTCCATAGATAGCTCATTCAATGAACCAGCTTTCGGGTACGCCAAGAGCACACAATACCCCGGCAGAAACTGATAATCTCCGATGACAGCAAAGCCGCTTTTCATCCTTGCCATCACCATAGGATTCTCGCCGCGTACAGCAGCGCCAATTCTGTCCTGCTTCCAATCTGACATCTTTATCCCTCGCCTTTCGCCGTGCGAATTGAAGAAACCAGCATCACGCGCAGGCTTGTACAGGCTGCATCCAGGCGCTTATACTGCGTCTCGTCGATATATCCGCTGCGCCAGAGCAATTCAAGCCAGTATCCGGTTTCATTGGCCTCCTTCAATGCAATCTGCAGCTTCGCAACAAAATCCGGCTTGCTGTGCGCATACTGCGCTTCATGGATGTTCGCGCCGATGGAGGTGCCGCTGCGGCCGATCTGATTGGAGATGATCGACTCTTTCTGTGCCTTGAGCTGCTTAACCAGATCGATAATCGATACGGCGAAGGACATGGATTGTGCTCTCAGCTTACTTTCAGCCATGATAATACCTCCTGCGTTCAGTGAAGTTTGCTGCTTCGCAGCAAGTGAAGCACGGCTTCGCCGCGTGAAGTATTGCGCTTTGCGCAAAGTGAAGTCAAGTGTGCCCTCGTTCCAAAGGGACACTTCACGCGCCGAAGGCGCACTTCACGCCCGAAGGGCATTTCACGTGCCGACAGGCACACTTCGTTCGAAAAAGACCGTATTTGTCTTGGACAAATACGGTCTTTTCGTGGTGCGGGAAACAGGACTTGAACCTGCATGAAATTGCTTTCACTAGAACCTGAATCTAGCGCGTCTGCCAATTCCGCCATTCCCGCAGAAGATGGTGGGCAGGGATGGATTCGAACCATCGAAGTCGGTGACGGCAGATT
>JAFQIF010000220.1 GCA_017397695.1 Clostridia bacterium | reverse complement strand
TTTTTTGCAGAGACGGGGGATACGATGGGGATTTCATCCCCAAGCCCCTGACAAGGGATTTCATCCCTTGACCCTTCTTCGCTTCGCGGTGACTTGAAGCTGTCTTAATGAACTTTCTATCCCTTTTGCGCATTAAAGAATATGACGGAGCGTCAGCGCGCACAGCAGCTCCCTGGGGAACGCGCTGAGCGTGTGCATCGCCAGCGAGGAGAATCGGCCCTCCTGTTTAAGAATCAGATGCAGACAGGCGAGCACAACCTTCCTGTCCGGCTGCGGATGAGCAAAGAGTACGCCGATGCGCCCGCCCAGCAGCGAGCCGAGCATGGCGCGCGCCTGCTCCAGCGGCAGCGCAGCAGCAATGGCATTGCGAATCGAATCGAACGTGTATACCTTCGTGGGATCCAGTTCCAGCGTCTGCGCACAAAGCTCCAGTGCGCACAGATAGTAGTCGATTGCGTCCGCACCGGGACGCAGGATGTCTTCCAGCAGCGCAAAGAGCGGCGCTTCGTCCCGGCGCAGACCCATATCCGCCTCGTATGCCGTCAGGAAGCAGATAAAATCCTGTGCGCGGCTGAAGAGCAGCTGCGCGTCGATGGGATCAAAGCTGTATCGCGTACCGCGCAGGCGGCCAAAGGCGCGCAGGGTGTCGTTGCGGCCCAATGCCATATTGCGCCTGGCGCGCTCGGGGTCAAACGCCAGCAGACCACCCAGCGGATGCAAGGCGCGGATGTAGGTGATGTTCGGGCGAAGCGCATACTGATCATGTGCCTGCGTGCGGCCGATATCGATGGCAATGATATGCCTGGCGCCGCTGCGGATGGCCATCTCCACCGGTACGTTGTCGGCAAAGCCGCCGTCCAGATAGCGCTCATCGCCGATCGCCTTCATCGGGATCGCGGGAAAGCAGGCGGTGCTCGCTTCCAGCCAGTCGCATACGCTGCCGCCTGCCATGTCTTCCAGATGCTTTTCGATGAGCGTCAGTGACGGGAAGCGTGTGGCGGTCAGCCCAAAACGGACATGCGAAGCGCGCAGCTTTCTTTCGTCCACTGCGCTGCGGAGGATGGCAAACAGAGGCTTGACGTCAATGCCCTTCTTTTGTGCGTTTCGGGTGATAAAATCCAGCAGTTTGTCTGGTCGGGAAAACATGGCTTCGGCTTCCTCCGCCAGCGCAATACTCTCGGACGTAACCACATCGCTCAGGCGTACGGTTTCCCACAGCGTGCGCGCCGCGTCCAGATCGCCCTGAGCGAGCATTGCCGCATTGAGCGCGCCGATGGAGGTGCCGTATGCATGACCAAAGCTTATGCCAAGTTCAGAAAGTGCCTGAGCTGCGCCGATCTGGTAAGCGCCTTTCGCGCCTCCGCCGCCCAGCACAAGCGCTGTTTCAGAAGGAATCAGACGCTTTGGCATGCTCAGCGTTCTTCAATCTGCGCCAGATCGGCCAGCATTTCGACGGTTTTCTCTACGCCCATCAACGCGGAATTGATGCAGATATGGTAGTTCTGGGCCTTGCCCCACTTCATGTCGGTGTAGCGGAAGTAGTGATTGCCGCGCTCCTTGTCCGAGCGGGTGATCTCTTTGATCGCTGCAGCCTCATCTTCGTTGTGCAGATGCATGATGCGCTCCACGCGCGCTTTCAGCGGCGCATGGATGAACACATTGATCGTGTTCTCGCGGCCCTCGAGGATATAGTCTGCGCAGCGGCCGACGATGACGGCGCTCTCTCTGGCGGCGATATCGCGGATGACCTGCGCCTGCGCGATGAAGATATTCTCGGACAGAGGCAGATACGAATTGGCGAAGAAGCCGGTATGGTAGCTGGCGGTCGCGGTGAAATTATGCATCATACCGCTGCGGATGCGCTGCTCGTTGCCGGCGATGAATTCCTCCGCCAGGCCGCTCTTTTTCGCGGCGAGCGTGATGATCTCTTTATCGTAATAGGAGATGCCCAGGCGGGCGGCAAGCGCCTTGCCGATCTCACGGCCGCCGCTGCCGTATTCACGGCCAATGGTAATGATCAGGGGATTCTTCATGGGATCAACCTCCTTGCATGGATGGGGATGGTCGGGCCTCAGCCCTTCTGCTGATTTTATTATACCACAACTGCATGGCATTTGCGGAATTGTTTTTCATATCCGGGAAGAAATGGAAGCGATCAGCCGTCAGATAGACAGGAATGGAGGGAAAACAGAATGAAACGGATTGTTTTTGCGGTGATGATGGCGGCGCTGCTGCTGGTTTCTTCCGGAGCATTGGGCGAAATCGGCTTTGCCGAAGTGAAGAAGGACAATGTGAACGTGCGCAGTGCGCCGGGCGGCAAGACCGTGATGCAGCTGGATGCACCGGCTAGTGTATTTATCTTTGAAGAGAAGCAGCAGAGCGGACGGCTATGGTGTCACGTGACCACGCTGCGGGGAAAAAACACGTGCGAAGGCTGGATCCGGGGCGATATGCTGCGCATGCTGTCCGAGGAGTTTACCGATATCGCGTATGTGCAGGCGGGCGACCACTACGCGACGGGCATTCGCCGGGACGGTACTGCGGCGATCCTCGGCGACGATATGCCGCATTCCCCCTGTGTGGATACGGTGAGACGCTGGCGCAACGTGGCAAAAATCGAGTCGTATACCTGCGGCGTGTATGCGTTGGACAAAGACGGGCGGCTGCTCACCGTGGGCAGAAACAGCCATTATGAGATGTATCAGGCTGCAGACATCAGCGGTCATCATGCCGTGCTGCTGGATGCGGACGGCAGGATTCTGGCGGGCACGTGGAGCGCAAACTGGTTGGAAAGCTGCTTTCCGGAGGCAGCCCGCGGAATTCGTTTTGCGGAGGTGGCCGAGGTGGAGAGAAACGTGATGGGTGGCCTGACGCGGGACGGCGAGGTCGTGTGGTTCAAGGAGAATGCGACGATGGAGAGCGCGTTCACGAATGGACCGTACACGGATATCGACATGTATTTCTATCATCTGGCGGCGCTGCGCGCGGACGGCCGGGTGGACGCGGCGGTGCGGATTGACGGCTATCTGCCGGAAGCTGACCCAAGCGCCTGCGATGTGGCGCACTGGGAGAATGTCGTACAGGTGGCTGCGGGCGTGCGGCATACGCTGGGCCTGAAAGCCGACGGCACGGTTTACTTCGCCGGCAGCGATGCGCGCCACAGGGCGCAGGTGGAAAGCTGGAGCGGCGTCGTGCAGCTTGACGCCGGAAACGGCTATTCCATTGCGCTGCTTCAAGACGGCAGCGTTGTGATGGCGGGCAAGTACGAGGGCTATCTGAGATAAGGAGAGCAGGCGTGAAACAGATCATGGGAGGGTTTTTCCTGGCGCTCATGCTGTATGCGGTGCCGGCGCTGGCAGAGATCGGTTTTGCCGAGGTGAAGCAAAGCGACGTCAACCTGCGCGAAACGCCGGGCGGTGCGCGCGTCTGCTATCTGGATGCGGGATACGATGTGTATGTATTTGAAGAAAAGCTGGTAAACGGCCAACTGTGGTGCCATGTGTATACGGATGTACGCCAGCGCACACGCGCTGCATGGATCCGGGGCGATATGCTGCGCTTTCTGTCGGATGAGTTTTATGATGTGGTGAGCGTACAGGCGGGAAACTGCTATGTGACCGGCCTGCGCGCAGACGGTACGGTAGCGATTATGGGCAACGATCTGCCGCACATGCCCTGTATCGACGAGGTGCGCTCCTGGGGCGCGATTGCGCAGGTGTCGTCGTCCACGTGCAGTGTGTATGCGCTGGATCACGGCGGCAATCTCTTTGCGGCGGGCAACAACAGCTGGTACGGCGCAGAGCAGGCAGCCAAGATTTCGGGTGACGAGCCGATTCTGCTGGATCAGGCGGGCCGGGTTATGGCGCATACGTGGATGAGCGAAGAAGAACTGGCTGTTAAGGAGTTTTTCCTGGCGGATGATGTGGTCGGCGGCCTGGTGGCTCATACATGGACGGACGAAGAGGCTGTGCAGCGCAGTCCTGCCGATGAAGTGCAGGACGTGCAGTTTCAGGAGGTGATTACAAGCCTGCGGCAGCTCTATGGCGGGCTGACGCGGGATGGACAGGTACTCTGCCTGGGCGAGTATGCGCCGTATCAGAAGGAATTTGAAAACGGGCCGTATGTGGATATCGACAACGATTGGCAGCTGATCGCTGCCGTGCGGGCAGACGGACGCGTGGATGCAGCGACCAGACCGGGCAGGTATGACGGATCGACGGCGCGGGACGTATGCCGGACGGAAAACTGGGAATGCGTGATCAAGGTGGCGACAGGCACGAACCATACGCTGGGCCTGCGCGACGACGGGCGCGTATACTACGCCGGGCCGGACAACGCGCATATGATGCAGGTGGAAAGCTGGACAGATGTGGTGGATATTGCGGCGGGCAACAACTGTTCTGTCGCTCTGAAAAGAGACGGAAGCGTCGTGATGGCCGGCACATACAGGGCATACGACCGCTGACCGGGGATTTGTTTTTTCCTTTCAGCTGTGATACAATGATCGGAGAAATTTTTTCCCGAAAGGAATGGAACATATGACCACCCGTTTGTACGATCAGGATTCCGCGCTGCTTGATTTTACCGCGACGGTGACGGGCTGCGAGGAAAAGAAGGGACAGTATATCGTCACGCTGGATCAGACGGCGTTTTTCCCGGAGGGCGGCGGACAAGGAGCAGATCACGGCACGCTCGGCAGCGCGCATGTTGTGGACTGCCACGAGCACGGCGGCGAGGTGGAACACACCGTGGATGCGCCGATTGCCGTGGGCAGCGTGATTGAGGGGCACGTGGATGCGGTGCGCAGGCTGGATATGATGCAGCAGCACAGCGGCGAGCACATCTTCTCCGGCCTGGTCTGCCAGCTCTTCGGCTATGACAACGTGGGCTTCCATATCGGCTCGGAAGCGGTGACGATGGACTTTAACGGGCCGCTCACAGACGAGGATGTGCGCCGCGTGGAGCAGCTGGCCAATGAGATCGTATGGAAGAACGTGCCGGTCAATACCCTGCTTCCCAGCCCGGAAGAGCTGGAGGCGATGCACTACCGCAGCAAGAAGGCGCTGGAGGGTACGGTGCGCATCGTGAATATTCCGGGGGCAGATACATGCGCCTGCTGCGGCACGCATGTGAAGCAGACAGGTTCTGTCGGTCAGATCAAGGTGATGGGCTGGCAGAAGTACAAGAGCGGCGTACGCGTGTCGATTCTGTGCGGCAGGCGCGCGCTGGCGGAGGAAAACATCCTGCTGGAGCAGGTAAAGAGCAGCAGCGTGGCCCTTTCGTGCAAGCAGAATGAGCTGGGCAGCGCGGTAGAGCGCCTGCTTGCCGAGCGCGATGCGCTGCGACTGAAAAGTGAGCAGCTGGGGCTGTGCATCTTTGATATGATGGCGGCGCAGGAAGAAGGAAAGGACGTTCGCGTGGTCGTATGCGACGCGATTGCAGCGAGCGCCGTGCGCAAGGCGGCGGGCAAGCTGTGCGCCGGGGCAAAGATGGGGCTGGTGCTTGTGCCCAGGGACGAGGGATACAGCTTTGCGCTGTCTTCTGAAACGGAGGATGTGCGCCCGGCGACGAAGGCGCTGTGCAGCGCGTTTGGCGGCAAGGGCGGCGGACCGAAGGATATGGCGCAGGGTGTGCTGATGGGCGGCACGCAGGAGGAAATCCGCAGGGAGCTAGAAAAGTATTTGGGATATTTAGTTTATTGAGGCTTAAAACCGCCGCGAAGCGAAGAAGGGGTCTGGGGACAATGTCCCCAGGCAGGTTTGGGCGGCAGCCCAACGTAACCCATGCGCGATTTGTGTAGTCTGAGAAATTCTTTCAATCTGTACCGGAATCGTAATTGTCGCCTATCGGCTCCGCTCCGATTCTGGCTTTTTCTTTTCATTGGGTTACGTTGGGGATT
>JAFQIF010000219.1 GCA_017397695.1 Clostridia bacterium | reverse complement strand
GGAGTCTGAGGGACGATGTCCCTCAGGCGGGGTTCGGGGCGGCAGCCCCAAGAAGGGTACACCATGAAAGACATCAACGCGAAGGTTCTGTCCTCGGACACGCTTGCCGAGGGCCTGATCCGCATCATTCTCCACGCGCCGGAGATCGCGCAGACCGCGAAACCCGGCCAGTTCATCCATATGCTCTTGCCGGATAATGCGCATGTGCTGCGCCGTCCGATCAGCCTGATGGCGATGGACGCCCAGGCCGGCCCGCTGACCCTGGCGATCCAGCCCAAGGGCCGCGGCTCGCAGATCATCTGCAGCCTGAAGGAAGGCGACACGGTCAAGTGCCTTGGCCCGCTGGGCGCCGGCTTTGACGGCAAGGACGCGGAAACGATCTATTTTGTCGGCGGCGGTGTGGGTGTTGCGCCCATCTGCGGCGCGATGGACGGCTTTGCAACTGCGTCTTCCTGCGCGTTCTTCGGCTTCCGTACGAAGGATCATGTTTACGGCATGACACAGTCGCCGTGCAAGGTTGTCGCCGTCAGCGACGATGGCTCTATCGGCGAAAAGGCGCTGGTGACCAAGCCGCTGCTGGAGGCGATTGAAAGCAAGCGCCCGGATCTGATCATGGCATGCGGTCCAACGCCGATGCTCGCAGCCGTGCAGAAGATCGCAAACGAGATGAATATTCCGTGCCAGCTCTCTCTGGAAGAGCGCATGGGCTGCGCCATCGGTGCGTGCCTGGGCTGTAATGTGAAGATTTTGCTTCCGGATGGCGGCTGGACGTATAAGCGCGTGTGCAAGGACGGCCCGGTGTTTGACAGCAAGGAGGTGGCTTTCGGTGGCTGATTTGTCTCTCAATCTTTGCGGCGTGCAGATGAAGAATCCGATCATCGCTGCCAGCGGCACCTTTGGCTTTGGCCGCGAGTACGACGAGCTCTATGACATCTCGCTGCTTGGCGGCATCTCCGTCAAGGGATTGTGCCTGGGCGGCCGTATGGGCAATCCGCCCTCCCGCCTGACCGAGACCCCGAGCGGCATGCTCAACTGTGTGGGCCTGCAGAACCCCGGCATCGAGAGCTTCATCGAGCATGATCTGCCGTGGCTGCTTACCAAGGACGTGGCGGTTATCGCCAATTTCTTTGGTACTTCGATCGACAATTACTGTCAGGCAGCCGAAGCCTTTGCGGGAACCGGTGTGCACATGCTGGAAATGAATATCTCCTGCCCGAACGTGCACGACGGCGGCGTGGCTTTCGGCGTGAAGCCGGAGAGCGTGTACGAGATCACCAAGGCTGTCAAGCAGCATAGCAGACAGCCGCTGATTGTCAAGCTCACGCCGAATGTTTCCGACATCACCGAGAACGCACTGGCGGCGCAGGAGGCCGGCGCGGATGCGATCTCGCTGATCAATACGCTCACCGGTATCGCGGTCGACGTGCATAAGCGGAAGATGATCCTGGCCAATAACACCGGCGGCCTGTCCGGTCCGGCGGTGCGCCCGGTGGCGCTGCGCATGGTTTGGCAGTGCGCCAAGAAGGTAAGCATTCCGATCATCGGTCTGGGCGGCATCGAGACGGGTGAGGACGCTGCGGCGTTCATGCTCTGCGGCGCGAAAGCCGTGCAGGTCGGCACTGCGAATTTCACCGATCCCTTTGCCTGCCCGCGCATTGCGCGCGAGCTCGGTCAGTACTGCGACGCGCAGAAGATCGAAAATCCCCAGGAGATCGTCGGTACGCTCAAGTCTTACTAAGCTGAATAAGAAACGGCAGAAGCTTTGGCTTCTGCCGTTTTTGACGTTTGAGCGAAGGTCAGTTCGCAAAAAAGCTGCCGGTGTACAGTGTGTTTCCCTGCGCATCCGTTTCTGATGCGAGTCGGTAAGCCGGGTCGCTCAGCGTGATAGCGCCCTGATCCAGATTATGGATCACTTCGAACATGTCTGAATCAGAGGCGTACAGGGTGATGATCAGGCCGTCGCCGGGGAGGAGCGTGTCGGCGAATCTGACAGCGTCCTGCGGCTGCATCAGGCATAGCGCTGTGGTGATTGCGTCGCTGCGCGCTGCGCCGGAGGCGAGCAGCGTGATGCTGGCGGCGCCTTTCTGGACGCCATCCTGCGGCATGTTGATCGGATAACCGGTGCGCGGATCGATGATGTGGCAGTAGCGAACGCCGTCGATGGTGTAGGCGTGTCGGCTGTCGCTGCTGGTGGACAGCGTTCTGTCGCGTACGGAGATTGTCGCAAAGTGTGAAGCTGGATTGCTGCCTGCGCGCGGCTTGCCCATGTTCAGGCTGTATGCGCCGTCCGGCCGGGAGAGAATGGCCATGGAACTGTCGCCGCAGACAAAATGCCCGTGCGTATAGCCCAGTTCATGAAGGAGGGTGCTGACCAGATCGCAGGCGTATCCCTTGGCGATGCCGCCAAGGTCGAGCTGTGCGTGAATGAGCATGCCGTCGATCAGGACGGAGGGTGTGCGCTTGGTGAGATAAAACGCGCCGTCTCTCTCTTCGAGCTGAATACCATCCAGACCGACAAGCGGGAGAAGCGCACGGATATGCGCAGCATCCGGGAGGGGAAGACGGCCGTTTTCATAGGCGCGGTCGTAGGGGAGGGCTGGACGGTAACTGTTTGTATTGAAGCGCGGCGAGAAGCCCCACAGATCGACGAGCGGATATACCGTCGGATCGTACAGGCCGCCGGTGAGCTCATGCACGTCAAGAGCAGTCTGCAGGATGGCGGCTGTGACGGATGAAATCTCTATGGTTTCGCCGCTGGGCAAGCCATTGAAACGGGAAATGTCGGAATCGGGGATGGACAGGGAGACAGCGTTTTCCACTCGGGCGAGAATATTTTTTACCTGCGCCCACGCGCTTTCAAAGCGGGCAGTATTGCCCGGGCTGTCGTAAAGGAAGAGCGCGCTGACGGTGCCGAAATAATCGCCGGTCTGTTTGCGCATCTGCTTGAGGGCGTCTTCGCATCGTGCGGGACAGGCAAGCAGAATCAGCAGCAGGCATATGGAAAAGATCCGTTTGAGCAAGGAAATGCCTCCAAAAACAGAAAGTATGTGAAAAGGACTTTAGTTATGCACAAGAGCATTATACACGAAAACAAGGTATTCGTAAATACTGGATAGCTTTTTGTAGTTATAGATTGACAATTGATTCACAATAGGCTAGAATATGGATGACTTAAGGGATATATGAAATATCCCGAGAAAGAAGGAGGAGTATTTCCATGAAGAAGTACATTGCCTTGATCGCCCTCGCGCTGGCGATGCTGACCCTGCCGATGCTGGGCCTGGCGGAAGAATTTGATCCGGCCGGCTTCATCGATTGGTTCAACGAGAGCGGTACCTGGATGACCGTTGCCAATGGCCACTGGTCCGAGGATCCGGCTGACAAGCCGACCGACGAGGATCTGGCGAAGATCTTCAGCGCGACCGTTAAGCAGCAGAATGCCGTCCATTGGACGCCGTGGTACTTCATCGTCGTCAAGGACGTTGAGGAACAGCGCAAGATCCTGGGCGACATGTGGGGCGACCCGGCGACCCTGGCTACCGAGGGCACCGTTACCGTGCTGTGTCTGGCCGACCAGATCCTTACCGCTGAGGACGGCCATGTGACCCCGTATGCCGGCACCTATATGCCGACCACCTTTGCCTACTATGATTCCGGCCTGACCTGCGGCCTGTTCGGCGCTGCCGCTGCGACCCTGGGCTATCAGACCCACTACTTCGGCTCCATCAACGGCGAGTATGCGCCTGCTGATCTGGCCGGCGGCAAGTATCAGTCCCTGAGCCGCTATGTCAAGGATGAGTACACCCGCGTTTGGGGCTTCCAGAGCCCGTATGGCGGCGAAGTCAATGCCGAGTACACCTATCCGGTGTCCGGCAACACCGTGTTCGTCTGTGCGCTCGTCGTGGGCAAGCCGGCTGCGGATGAGACCATCGAGACCTGGGGCACCAACCATGCCCGCCCGGACAACTGGGTGATCTGGGACGGCGTCCCGAACGAGAACCCGTCTCCGGCGATCGCCGCTGCCGCTGCTCCGGCCGCTGAGGCTGATGCTGCCTCCGCTGCGACCGCTGACGCGACCAGCTCTGCGACCACCGAGGCTGCCGAGTAATATGGAACAACCTGATCAGAAAGGGCTGCTGATGCAGCCCTTTCTTTTGCGCTGTACATGTGTTATAATGATGCGCAGTTGTTCGAGATCACGTTTCGGAGGAATGGTTTCATGCTCTATCTGATTCTTGCCATCGCAAGCAGCATGCTTGTTTCCGTGTGCATGCGCCTGAGCGAGGGAAAGGCAAAAAACAACATCAGCATGCTGGCGATGAACTATGCCATGTGCACGCTGCTTTCGCTGGCCTTTGCCGGCTCGATCGATCTGTTTCCGCGGGAAAACGGCCTCGGCTTCGCGTTGGGTCTTGGCGTTGTCAGCGGCGCGATGTATCTGGGCAGCTTTATGCTGCTGCAGTGGAATATTCGCGTCAACGGCGTGGTGCTTCCGGCGACGTTTATGAAGCTGGGCGTCATTGTGCCTACGCTTACGTCAATCATTGCCTTTGGTGAGGTGCCGCGTGCGGCGCAGATTGCAGGCATTGTGCTGGCCATTGTCGCGATTCTGCTCATCCAGCTGGAGAAAGGCAGCTCCAGAGCCAAGAACGCACTTGGACTGGTCATTCTGCTGATCGCCGGCGGAAGCACGGATGTGCTCAGCAAGGTTTATGAGGAGTTGGGCAATGCTGCGCTGTCCAATCAGTATCTGCTTTATACGTTCTTTGTGGCGCTGGTGCTGTGTGTGCTGCTTGCAGCGGCGAAGAAGCAAAGGCTCAGCGTGTCCGATTTCTTCTTCGGCCTGCTGATCGGTGTGCCCAATTACTTTTCTGCGCGTTTCCTGCTGCTCTCGCTTGCCTCCGTTCCGGCGGTGGTTGCCTATCCGACCTATAGCGTAGGCACCATCGTGCTCATCGCGCTTGTGGGCCGCGCCATTTTCGGCGAGCGGCTCAGCCGCAGGCAGCTCATCGCCATGGGCGTTATTCTGTCTGCGCTGCTTCTGCTCAATCTGTAAAGAAAAAACCGCTTGCGATTTGCAGGCGGTTATTTTATAATACGTGTGTGAAAACGTTTCCGAACGAAGAGAGAAACCGGAGGACTGCCTGTGGAGATTTATACCATACGCGATGTGGCGCGCAAAGCGGGCGTAGCTGTGAGCACGGTCTCGCGCGTGCTCAACGGGCGGCCCGACGTCAGCGAGGAAACGCGCAAGAAGGTCATGGACGTTGTGGATGCTTTCGGCTTTGTGCAGAACCGCAATGCCCGCAATCTCAAGAATACCAAACCGGTGTTTGCGGCAATCATCGTGCGCGGCCGATACAACGCCTTTCTCAACGACGTGGCGGCGCAGATGATCGAGTGTTCGCAGGGACTCAAGACACCGTTTCTGGTCAAGTACATCGACGAGGAAGACGATGAGTTTGACGCAATGCGCCAGCTTTATGCCGAAAAGCGCGCAGGCAGCTTTATCCTGCTGGGTTCCCGGTTGGATGAACGCTGCGAGGCGGTGCGCGCGCTGGGCGTGCCGGTCGTATTTGCTACGGTCAATGCGGCGAATGTCGGACTGGAAAATGCATCCAGTGTCTGTATCGATGACAGGGCGGCGATGCGCGCGATGATGGATCGGATTCTGGATCAGGGGCATACGCGCGTAGCGGTGTTCGGCGGCAATCGAGACGGCGAGGATATCTTTGCCAAGCGTTATCTGGGCGCCATGGACAGCCTTGCTGCGCATGGCATTGCCTATGATCCGCAGGAGTATGTCATGTCCCGCTTTTCGCTGGAGGGCGGATATGAAAGCGCGATGCGCTTTTTTGAGACACATCGGGATATCACCGCTGTATTGGCGATGAGCGATATGATGGCCATGGGCGTGACGCGCGCGCTGCATGAAATGGGTCTGCGCGTGCCTCAGGATGTTTCCGTGTCCGGCTTTGACGGCACGGTGATGGCCAGATACTATGTGCCCTCCATCGCATCTGTACGCCAGCCTACGGCTCAGATCGCGCGCAAGAGCGTAGAACTGCTGTGCGAGATGCTCGAGGGCGGTCAGGCGCAGCATGTGACGGTCGATTATTCCATGGTTGAGGGCGAGTCCGTCGCCCGCGCAAAGGCATAAATGCAAAAAAAAAGGCCGGTTTTTGCAAACCGGTCTTTTTGTGTGCAGTTGAAGGCGCTGATCCGCAGACGGTATCACAGCGGAAAGGTCAGCCGGGTATGATCGCGCAGCTCCTCGGAGAGGATGCTCTTCACATAGCGGCCAAAGAACGTATCACCTGTCTGCCAGCGCAGGGCAAATTCATGCGTGGGATCCACAGTGTCCATTCGGCCGGAAAAGTAAGCGGCATTCAGGTTGGCCAGCCAGGTGGCCATGGCGCTGGAATCGGGATCGCCCTTGAGTTGCGCTGCAGCCTGCTTGATCGCTGTAATGGCGAAAAAGCCTGCTGCGTATTGACGGAAATTCAGGAGATTGCCGTCTGGTTTTCCGTTTTGCTTTGCCCAGGTGGATACTTCAACCGTCTGCGTGTGATACGATGCGGCGCCGCCGGCGATGCCGATCACGCCGTATTGGCAGGGCGAAACGGCCAGCGAAGAGGTGGCGATCTCCGGCGTTTTGCCTGCTCCGGCAATCGTGTGCTGCATGTGCAGATGACCGCTGAGATTGACCGCGACGCCATGCTTTTTGTAGCGGGATTCGAGCATGGATGCGTTGGCGATCACATAGCCCTCGTAAAGCAGGCTGGAATGCGCATACAGATTCTGATGGCTGACGGCGATGACCTTTGCGCCGTCTGCCTGTGCCTGAGCGAGCACATGATCCAGCCAGGAAAATGTATTCTGCGCGACAGCGCCGCGCATGAACTGCGTATTCACGTCCAGCATCAGAATGCGCACGCCTGGAACAGGCTCGGCAATGTAGCTCAGTGAATGAGGATCGCGCGAAATTGCCTCGTCAAAGCCCAGATCATGATAGATGGCGGCAAAGTCCTCGCTGGTTGTGCCCTGCACCAGCGTATAGCTGTCTTGAGAAAACTGCGCAGCTGCGTAGCAGTATACGTCGTGGTTGCCGGGCAGCACATACACAGGCACCCCCGCCTGATCGACGCGGCGCAGCTTGTCAGCAAGGTCTTCATGGCTCTTTTTTGCACCGTTGAATGTCAGGTCGCCGGAGAGAATCAGACAATCAGGCCGGGCAGCGATAACCTGATCGCAGAAGGCGTCGGTCAGCTCGTCGATATAGTGGACGACCTTGCCGTCGCCGGAGGCGATCATGCCGGTAAAATAGGCGCCGTGATCGGTGAGCTCGGGCGAGATGAAATGCAGATCGGTGGCGATGAAAATCGTGGACATATCGGTTTGGGCCGCGCACGTGGCGGGCATGGTCACAAGGATGAGCAGAATAAGCAGACGAAGCAGCAGACGCATGGACGAAACCTCCGGATACATAGATGTATGTCTATTGTAATGCGAGGAGGATGAGATGTAAAGAGGAAACCCCGATCGCCTGATCGGGGTTTTGTCATGCTCAGTTCTTGAGCGCACTGACTTCATCCATCCACAGCTGCATCATGGCGTCGGAGGGCATATTCCACGCGCCGCGCGGAGAGAGGCTGACCGGCGTAACCTGCGGGCCGTCCGGCAGGGCGCTGCGCTTGAACTGCTGGGTGAAGAATCTGCGAACGAACGTGGAAAGGGCGGAAAGAATGGACTCGCTGCTCTGCTGGCCGTCAAACGCCTGCAGCGCCATGGCGTAGAGTTTGCACGGAGAGGCGCCGCTGTCCATCATGTGCCACAGGAAGAAATCATGCAGCTCATAGGAGCCGAGCGTTTCTTCCGTCTTCTGGGCGATTTCGCCGTTCTTGCCGGGGATGAGCTCCGGAGAAACAGGCGTGTCGAGGATGTCCTGCGCGACGGGCACGATGCTTTCACCCAGCAGCTTTGCGCAATAGGCCACCATGGAGCGCATGAGCGTCTTGGGCACGGAGCCGTTTAAGTTGTACATGCTCATGTGATCGCCGTTGTAGGTGCACCAACCCAGCGCCAGTTCACTCAGGTCGCCTGTACCCAGCACCAGCGCGCCGATCTTGTTGGCGTAGTCCATGATGATCTGGGTGCGCTCGCGCGCCTGGCTGTTTTCGTAGCAGATGTCGTGCACATCTGCGCTCTGGCCGATGTCTGCAAAGTGCTGCGTGACGGCGGGGCCGATCGGGATGGTCAGCGTTGTGCAGCCGATGCGCTCCATCAGCTGGTCGGCGTTGCCCTTGGTGCGCGTGCCGGTGCCAAAGCCCGGCATCGTGATGCCGACAATGCCCTTCTTATCCCAGCCGGAAAGCTCGTAGGCATAGGCGGCGGAGAGGAGAGCAAGCGTGGAATCCAGACCGCCGGAAACACCGACGACCAGCTTCTGCGTGTGGATGTGCTCCATGCGGCGGATCAGGCCCGCTGCCTGAATGCGCAGCGCGTCGAGCAGGTATTCCTCGTTGGCTTCAGGCAGGAAGGGAAGCGTGGAGAGCGGGCGGAGCAGCGGACAAGATACGCCGGTTTCAGCCGTCCTGAGCGGGAGCGGAAGATCGCCGGCGGTATTCTGCCAGAAGGACGGACGCAAGCGGCGCTTGTAGCGCAGGCGCTCCACGTCGATATCGGCAATGGCGTAGGAGGAGTTGCGGCTGAAGCGCTCGTTCTGTGCGAGCAGATCGCCGTTTTCATAAATGCCGGCATGACCGGAGAAGACCATATCGGTGGTCGATTCGCCGTAGCCTGCGCCGGCATATACATAGCCGCAGATGCAGCGCGCGCTGTGCGCACAGAGCGCTTCGCGGCGGGAGGCGTGCTTGCCGGCGAGCGCACTGCTGGCGGCGGGATTGGCGATGATTGTCGCGCCGAGCATCGAAAGGCTGGCGGACGGGGGCTGCGGCACGTAAAAATCCTCGCAGATTTCCACGCCGAGTGTGTAGTTGCCGCAGTCGATCACAGGGCTGACAGCCAGACGCACGCTTTCCGGATCAACGCCGGGGATGCGCACGCAGCCGCAAGCCGTTTCGCCGGGAGCAAACCAGCGGCGTTCGCAGAAACCGCCGTCATTGGGAATGTGCGTCTTGGGTACGAGGATGACCTGGCCACTGCTGACCACAGCGGCGCAGTTGTACAGCCTGCCGGCGATGCCGAGCGGCAGGCCGACGACGAAGGTGGCTTTGGCGCCTTTTTTGATCAGGGAGCCGAGGGCGCTGAGCGCGGAGCTGTGCAGCGCGGGCTGCATGAACAGATCGCCGCAGGTGTAGCCTGTCAGGCTCAGCTCGGGAAACACGCACAGCGAAACGCCGTTTGCATCGGCAATATCAAGAAGCGCAGCAATTTCTTCTGCGTTTTTTGCTGGATTGGCAAGATGTACGCGCGGCACGGCGGCCATCGTGCGGATCATACCGGAAATTGAACGGAAAGCATCAGACATAAAAAGTCTCCTTTCAATTTGCATCGTAGCTGCTAATACTTTACCGCATTGCGGGGCAAATTACAAGCAAAGCCATGGAATTTTCGGAGGAAAGCATGAAAGCAGTATGGACGGATCTGGCGCTGGAGGCGCGCGGCGGCATGCCTGTGCAGGGAGACCGGCTGGACAACGGGATCGAGCGTACTGTGGTACGCATTGAGGATGAAAAAGCCGCCCGTGAGATCGGGCGGCCGGTGGGCACGTATGTTACGCTCAGCTGCTCGCAGACGATGACCATTGAACTGAAAACGCGGCAGGCGTTGAGCCGGGAACTGGCCGGGAGTATCACTGCAATGCTGCCGGATCCTGTGCACTCGGTGCTGGTGGCGGGGCTGGGCAATCGCAGTGTGACGCCGGATGCGCTAGGGCCGCGCACGGTGGAGCGCGTGTTGGTCACGCGGCATATGGACGGTTGCCTGCCACAGGACATAAGCGGAAGGATGACCAGCGTATGTGCGGCGGCGCCGGGTGTGCTGGGCGTGACAGGTATTGAGACGGCGGAAGTGCTGCGCGGTATGACACAGCATGTGCGCCCGGACGTGGTAATCGCCATCGATGCGCTGGCTGCCAGAAGCTCGCAGCGCATCTGTTCCACGATCCAGATTGCGGATACAGGCATTACGCCCGGCAGCGGCGTGGGCAATCACCGCAAGGCCCTGACGAAGCAGACGCTCGGCGTGCCGGTGATTGCCGTGGGCGTGCCGATGGTGGTCTATGCATCTACGATTGCCTCGGATGCGATGCGCGATCTCATCCGTGCGGACGGCGCGTGCGAAAGCGAAGAGGATGAGGAGCGGCTCTCTGCGAGCGTGGAGCGCGTGGTATCCAGCCGGTTGGGCGATCTGATTGTAACGCCCCGCGAAGTGGATGCGCTCGCAGAGCGCATGGCCGGTATCCTGGCTGAGGGAATCAACCTGGCGCTGCATCCGCTGCTTGCGCCGCAGGAGATTGCGCAGCTGACTGCGCAGTGACGCAGAAGTGAGGAGGAATGATCATGATGAAAACAATCACGGCAGCCGTGCTGCTGGGCATGATGCTGTTTATGCCCCATGCTGTGCGGGCGAGTGAAGCATTGGAGGCGAGTGCGCCTATTTCCATCAGCAGCCCGAGTGTGATTTTGACGGAAGCATCCACGGGGCAGGTGATCTTTGAAAAGAATGCGGATGAGCGCAGACCTGTTGCCAGCGTAAATAAGGTGATGACCATTCTGCTGACGCTGGAGGCCATCGATGAAGGGCGTATTGCGCTGGATGATCGCGTGACGGTTTCTGCGCGCGCGTCATCGATGGGCGGCAGTCAGGTATTTCTGGATGCAGGCAGCAGCTATAAGGCGGGCGATCTGCTCAAGAGCGTGATTGTAGCCAGTGCCAATGACGCAGCTGTCGCGCTGGCGGAGCATATGGACGGCGCGGAAGAGGTATTTGTGCGCCGGATGAACGAACGTGCGAAGGAACTGGGGCTTGAAAACACGTGCTATGTTAACTGTACAGGCCTTCCGGCGCAGGGACACTATACCACGGCGCGCGATGTGGCAAAGCTGAGCGCGCAGCTGGATATGCACCCACTGTATTACCGGTTTTCAACCATCTGGATGGACGAACTCGTGCATCCCGGCGGGCGTAAAACGCAGCTGACCAATACCAATCGCCTGGTGCGCTTTTACGAAGGCTGCGATGGATATAAGACGGGTTCAACCAATGAAGCGAGATATTGCATCAGCGCAACAGCAGAAAAAAACGGCCTGCGCCTGATCGCCGTTGTGCTTGGCGCAGGCGCAGGCCAGACGCGCTTTGACGAAGCACGCAGCATGCTGGAATATGGATTTGCGGGATATCAGCTCTTTTGCCCGGTAAAGGAGGGTGATGCGCTGGGGATGCAGGTTTCCGTACGTTTGGGCGGCAGCGACAAGGTCAGCGCGGTAAGCGGCGGCACGAGCCGCACGCTTATCCGCAAGGGTGAACAGAGCCGGTACTCGCTGGATGTGGCGCTGCTGGAGCACGTAAACGCCCCTGTCCAAAAGGGCGATGTGATCGGTGAAATCCGGGTCATGCGGGACGGGCAGCTTGCTGAGCGAATTCCTGCTGTCGCAGGCGAAACGGTGGAGCTGCCGGGTATGGTGCATGCGCTTACGCGTATCCGCGACCACTTTATGCTCAGTCGGTAAACTGTCCTGCATGAAACTGCCATATAAAAAGAAAATGGGCGGATGTTATCCGCCCAAGCCGTATTGAACCGCTGCGAAGAAAGGGTTCGGGGACGAGTCCCCGGGCGGAGCTCGAGGCGGCAGCCTCGAATGTACTTACCGTTTTCCCGTGCCCGGCGCTTTTGCCGCTGCACACGTTGTTTGCCAGGGCAAGCCGGAATCGTAGCTGAAGCCACCATGCAGCGCGCGCAGCGTGGCATAGGATACCGTGCCGAGCATGTAGCCGTTGGCAGCGGCGACAAGCGCTTCGCCGCGTGCTTTCGCAGCGGCATACAGTTCGTCAAAGCCGTCGGTACGAATCTGATCCGGCGCCCAGAGGGAAGCCCAGGGGCGATGCGCATCGTTCATGATGTCGGCGTCTGGCGGATTGGCGGGCATCATGTGCGCGTGCAGCGGCGCATCCAGGCCGAAAGGCTTGAGCATAGCGCCCAGCGTACGGAATTTGAATCCGCGTTCGGAACGGAGCATGCTGCAGAGGTGGACGGCATCGTCAAAGCTCCTGCGCACGCGGAATACGCCCAGATGCTCGCCGGGAAATACACGGTCGATTGCAGCGGAGAGCGCGCGGGCGATCTCGTCCTTTTCGCCGCTGCGAAGGCGTGCAAAACCCGCCATCTGTATAGGAAGCCCCGAAGGATTTCCTTGGCGGCGGAAGTGCATCGTTTCGATCTGATGCTCGAGCGTGCAATGCGCCGTGGAGGAATAGCTGCCGTCTTCCGCCAGCGAATGTGCATAGACAAAGGGATGGAAGATGGTGTCCGCAGCATAATGGGAAAAGAAGCCGCAGCAGTAGGCACGCGTCAGCTCGCTGCTGTGGCAGGCATCGGCCAGCGCAAGCAGAAAGTCGTCCGTCATTCGGGTATGCAGAAGAGAACCGACCTTGGGCACAAGCGGCGCGCCGGGCGTGGGAATCACGGAAAAGAACAGAGGATCCGGCCCCTCGCTGCCGGCGAGCACAGCGGCGCGAAGCGATGGTGTATCGAATAATGAAAGCGCATCGCATACGCTCTGCGCGACGCACTGATGCACATAGGATGCAGGCATGGGCGCCTCCTTGAAGATTGAGAATCTATCGACATTATACACAGCGCTGCAGTATTTGTCGACGGGGAATTCAAGGAAACAGAAATGACGGATGAGCAGGAAAAAACAGAAAGACCGCCAGAGGCGGTCTTTGCTTTGCAGTTTTACAGGATTCCTGCCATCTCCAGTACGGTACGCGCGAAGAAGATGCACAGCACCAGCAGGATGATCGGGCGGGCGATGGATGCTCCTTTTTTGGTGAAGCTGCGAGAACCCAGGTAATTGCCCAGGATGCTGAACGCGCCTGCGCACAGGCCCAGCGGCAGAAGCACCTGCGCATTGAGCAGATAAACGGTCAGGGAGGAGATATTGCTGGCAAGATTGATGACCTTGGTAATGCCGTTGGCGCGATGCAGTTCCATATGCGCAAAACGGGTGAGCAGCAGGATCAGGAATGTACCGGTGCCCGGCCCATAGAAGCCATCGTACAGGCCGAGCGCGAAAGCGATGATGCTGGAAAGGAAGACCGAGTGCAGGAAGGTGAGCTCTTTTCGATCCTCGCCGGAAAAGAGATCTTTTTTCCTGAATACATACAGCGCAGTCAGCGGCAGGATGATGAGCATCAGCATGCGGAATAGGCTGTCGCTGATGAGCAGCGCGATATTTGCGCCGAGCGCAGCGCCCGCCAGGGATGCGGCTGCGCAGAAAACACCCAAATGCCAGTCGATATAACCGGAAAGGGCATACTTGGCGGTCGCAACCGCGGTGCCCATGGAAGACGAAAGCTTGTTGGTGGCAATACAGGTATGAACCGGAAGGCCGCTGATCAGGTAAGCCGGCAGAGAGATCAGGCCGCCGCCGCCGGCGATGGAATCGATATAGCCCGCAATGCCGATCAGCGGACAGACAATAAGAAAATGCAGAGGCGTGAGCGTCATAAGGAGCTCCTTTCAAAAGTGAAGCGTGTGAAACTTTTCTTATTGTACAGATGCCCCCGGTGTTTGTCAAGAATACGATGCGCGGCAAGACACATGGTCAGGAGAATGCTGAAAGGTAACTGTCAGGTAACAAATCGAAAACATATAAGATCAAAAAGTGAACTGAATTATTGGAGGGCAGAAAGGAAACGTGCATTGATCAAAAATAGATGTTAATTGTTTCATACAATGTTAATGAAAGCCATGGGATGCGTTGCGGAAACAACTTGAAGTTGAATAACTTGCAAAAAAGACTGAAAAGGAACGGAAACGGAACAGATAAATGTAAAGAATTGTTGAGCAGAGAGCTGGAATATAAGAAATAGATTAATTGCTTCATATGCAGAATATAAAACATAAAACATAACGAATAAATATATTCATAAACAATTAAATTAAAATAGAACTTATGCAATTATTTCGAAATTAATATTAACAATTTATTAAGCAAATATTACATTTGACACGAAATAATTATTTATTAGATACAAATGATTGATGATATTGATAAAAGATATACTTACGATGTATAATACATCAAGTAAAATTCCAATAGGTGTGAAAATATACGCATTACATTGCAGGATGAAGAGATAGAGCGGGGGATCAGCATGAAAGAAAAGCCGATCAGAAAAATGAGCCGGGAGGAACTCCTGGAGTTGCTGATCCAATATACGGATGAAAAAGAGGCGCTTGAGCATAAGGTGGCACAGTTGGAAGAAAAGCTGGCGCTGGCACAGAAGCAGCTCTCGGATCGGGCGATTGCCATTTCCAGAGCGGGTTCGATTGCAGAAGCGTCCATACAGCTCAGCGGCGTATTCGAAGCGGCGCAGAAGGCTGCGGATCAGTATCTGGAGAATATCCGCAGGATGTATCCGCAGCAGACGGGTCGTGCGCCGGCAGAAGCTACATATAATATGATGAAAGCCGGACAGACGGAGAATCTGGCGCAGGACGAACCGTCCGAACAGGGCGAAGTCCAGCCAGGCTTGACGAGAAGACGCAAAAGAGGAATGGGTTTATGAAAAACCATAAGGGACAAGGACAGGCAAGCCCGGTTGCGGATCAGATGCGCAGCGAGCTCAAGCGCATCCGCTATAAGCGTGCGTATGCGCGTACGCTGCGCAGCACGCTGTTTTCGCTGCTGATTGCCGCAGCGCTGATTCTGTCGGCAGCGGCGTTCCTGCCCGTGATCCGCATTACCGGCGATTCCATGGCCAATACGTTGAAGCGCGGCGATGTTCTGATTGCGCTTCGCGGCGATGACGTCGAGCCTGGAGATCTGATTGTCTTCTATGTAGAGGGCAATAAGATGCTGGTCAAGAGAGTGGTCGCTGTTGAAGGCGACAAGGTAGAAATGGCGCAGGACGGCACGCTGACGGTGAATGATCGCGTGATCGACGAAACGTATCTGAGTACGAAAGCCCTTGGCGAGTGCGATCTTGAGTTTCCGTTCGAGGTGCCGCAAGCGCGCGTATTCGTTCTGGGTGACAACCGGGAACTGTCGGTTGATTCCCGCAGTTCTGCCATGGGCTGTATCGCCCGTGAGCAGATCATCGGCAAGGCGGCGCTGAGAATTTGGCCGCTGAATGCATTCGGATGGATGAACGACGACTGAACAGAGTTATGGAGGAACGGAACATGAGAAGGAGAGTTGTGGCGCTGCTGCTGGGAATCGCCATACTGTTTTCCGAATTTTCAGGCCTTCCGCGCGTTTTCTCTGTCAGCGCAGCGCTTGCAGAACAGCAGGAAGAGCAAATAACCATTACGGATACCGTAGTACAGGAGCCGGCGCAGCAGGAAGCTCCGGCAGCCGCTGCGCAGGAACCGGCACAGCAGGAAGCTCCGGCAGCCGCCGCGCAGGAACCGGCGCAGCAGGAAGCTCCGGCAGCCGCCGCGCAGGAACCGGCGCAGCAGGAAGCTCCGGCAGCTGCCGCGCAGGAACCGGCGCAGCAGGAAGCTCCGGCAGCTGCCGCGCAGGAACCGGCGCAGCAGGAGACTCCGGACGGCGAGGAGACCGGCGTTGAGCAGGATACTCCGGACAGCGAGGAGACCGGCGTTGAGCAGGATACTCCGGACAGCGAGGAGACCGGCGTTGAGCAGGATACTCCGGACAGCGAGGAGACTACCGGCGAGCAGGAAACTCCGGACAGCGAGGAGACTACCGGCGAGCAGGAAACTCCGGACAGCGAGGAAACTGCCGGCGAGCAGGTAACTCCGGACAGCGAGGAAACTGCCGGCGAGCAGGAAACTCCGGACAGCGAGGAGACCACCGGCGAGCAGGAGACTCCGGATAACGACCAGACCACCGGCGAGCAAATGACGCCGGATGGCGCACAGGCACCTGAAAATGAAGAAAAGACGGATGACGACATCCAGGCTGAGGAAGAGCAGCTTCCTGAGCTGGCGGCGAGCATCCGCAGCAGTATCCATTATCTATTTGTCGGCGAGGGCGGCGTCTCGGTGACGGCAACTGTCCGTGACGGCGTCGCGCCGTTCACGGTTGAGCTTCGCGTGAGCGTCAACGGTGAGACCAGAAGCACGCAGACCTTCCATCTTGCTGATGCAGGAATTGCAGAGCTGACCTATTATCCGGAAAATGCGGGCGACCACGTCGCAACCGCATACGTAACGGACGCTGCTGGCCGTGAGACCAGCGTCAGCGTGACCACCCCGGTCGCCGTGCATGCTGTAGAGTATCCGGCTTCGTGGGAAAAGAGCGTGGCCGAGGTGCGCCTGAGCGGCGATTGGCGCCAGGATCTTGTGGCGATTGCACAGAGCCAGCTGGGCTATCAGGAGAGCCGCATCAACTTTGTCATTGAAGACGGCGTCCGCAGGGGCTATACGCGCTACGGCGATTGGTATGGTGCTCCGTATGCGCAGTGGTGCGGCATGTTCGTGGCGTTCTGTCAGGAATATGCTGGTATTCCCGCCAAGTCTTATCCGCAGGCTGCAGGCGTATCCGCATATATGGATGCGATTGACGCCATGGATGCGCTCGAGGATAGCGACTATATGCCTGAGCGCGGCGATCTGGTGTTCTTCATGTGGGAGAACGAGGAAACGCCGAGCCACATGGGCATTGTGGAAAACGTGGATGGCGTCAATCTGTACACGATTGAGGGCAACAGCGCCTCGATCGTACAGCGCAGGAGCTATTCGCTCTATAGCGACGATATCATCGGCTATGCGAACACGAAGAAGCTGATGGAGCGCGCGGGCGTTGCGGAGCAGAAGACTGCAGAGCCCGATATTGAGCTCAGCGGCATGGCAAGAACGACCAAGGACAGCGTGAACATGCGCAGCCAGCCGTCTCAGGACAGCGCTTTTGTGCGCAAGGTCAGAAAGGCTGATACGAGGGTTACCCTGCTTGGCGCAGCCGATCAGGGGGATATGCGCTGGTATCTGGTCAAGTTCAATGATGCGATCGGCTATATCCGCGGCGATCTGCTTGAGATACAGGCACGTGCGGACGAGGAACTGCTGGAAGAGCTGCCCCACGACGAAGAGGAAACCGGCGACACGGAAACCACCGGCGGAGAGGAAGACGAGTTCTTTGATCCGGACAATGAAGTGGAAACTGTAGCGCCGTCCGATCAGGAGGAAACGGAAGAAGAACTGTTCTTTGGCGATGTCGAAGCCGACGAGCAGGATGAAGAAGCACAACAGGCGAATTCTGCGGATGAGCAGGGTGCAGAAAGCGGCGAAGAGTCTGGTGAAGAACCGGAAGGCCAGCTGAGTGAAGACCAGCAGTCTGAAGAGCAGGAGGAAGAACTGTTCTTCGGCATGAGCAGCATGATGAGCCTGCGTTCTGCCGCGCCTGCCGGCGAGGAGACAGAAAAAAATGAAGCCGATCCTCAGGATGGACAGGCTGATGAATATGTCTGTGGTCTCAGTGAGCATGTGCACGATGCACAGTGCGTAAACGAGGGCGGTGAGATGGTCTGTACGCTCACCGAACATGAGCATGAGGCCAGCTGCCTGACGGCGTCTGAGGAAGACGATGACGAGTCGCTCGAAGATGAAGCGGAGTTTGCTGCGGCGCTGACTTCGGATGCGGAGAGCTTTGTGCTTGGCGAAAGCGCGCGCGTATCCGTCATGGGCGTGATCAGCGGCGGCGCAGCGCCGTACATGCTGACGATCAACGTGTATCAGGGCGAAGCGCTGCTTCAGAATATGCAGCTGGGAACCGAAAGCGGCGAGTTCAAGTTCTACTATGCGCCGGATCAGGCCGGTGAATACGTCGCCAGGGTTACCGTGACCGATGCACTGGAAGCTGTTGCAGAATCCGAACTGGTCATGACGATCACGGATCCGGATGCTGTGCAGCCGGAAGAGGCCGATCAGGAGTATGTCTGCGGCCTTGAGGCGCATGTGCACGGCGAGGAATGCTACGACGAAAGCAATGCCGTCATCTGCGGGGCCGAGGAGCATGAGCACAGCGACGCCTGCCTGGCGGTTGAAGAAGAACTGCCGGAAGAGGCCGATCAGGAGTATGTCTGTG
Organism: Clostridia bacterium; assembly: GCA_017397695.1. The sequence continues at coordinate 28,582 of JAFQIF010000219.1, read as the reverse complement.
GCCTTGAGGCGCATGCGCATGGCGAGGAATGCTACGACGAAAGCAACGCCGTCATCTGCGGGGCCGAGGAGCATGAGCACAGCGACGCCTGCCTGACTGCGCAGGAAGAGATGGCGGAAACCCCGGAGACCGAATACCTGTGCGGCAATCCTTCGCATATGCATGCCGAGGAGTGCTATGATGAAAACGAGGCGTTGGTCTGCGGTCTTAAGGAGCATGAGCACAGCGAGGATTGCCTGAAGACCCCGCGTCCGGTCAGGTATATTTGTGGTCTGGAAGCGCATGTCCACAACAATAACTGCCTGAGCAGCATCTACACTCCGGAGTGCGGCATGGATGAGCATGTGCATGGCGATGCGTGCATCATGCAGATTGATCCGCTGTCTGCGGCGCTGACCTCCGATGCCGAGCAGTTTGTGCTTGGCGAAAGCATGCGTGTCGTGGTGGATGCTGCGATCACGGGCGGCTATGGCCCCTACGCGGTCACTGCCAACGTCTATCAGGGCGATGTGCTGCTGCAGAGCGCCCAGATGACGAGCGAAGAGGGCGCGGTGCGATTCTTCTTCGTGCCGGAGCTGCCGGGCGAATACAGCGCGGAGATCACGGTGACGGACGCCGACGGCTTCGCCGCGCAGACGAGCCTGACGATGACGATCGCCGCGCCCGCGCCGGAGTACTTCTGCGGCAAGGAAGAACACACGCACGGTGAAAAGTGCTTCGATGAACAGAGCAACCTGATCTGCGAAGTCGAAGAGCATGCGCACGACGAGAACTGCCTGATCCCGCCGGTCATCGAGGAGCCGGAAGTGATCGAGGTGACGCCGGACGAAAACGGCGATCTGAATCTGAGCGTTGATATCAGCAAAGAGCTTGAAGAATACCAAGTCAACTCGATTTATATCACATACGGTCTGTACGAGGGGGATACCCTGATCCGTCAGGATATGGGTGCCTTCTGGGATCAGATTGCTGAACTGAAACTCAAAACATCGTACAGTACAAAGACTCTGCACGACGGCGAGTATGTTTTGAAGCTGAACATGATGATTTGGGGAAATGAGTCTATTAATATCGAGAAGACAATCCCCGTCAGAATCAAGATGCCGCCGACGTACTACTGCGGCCTTGAGGAACACACGCACGTTGGCACTTGCTACGATGATACAACCGTGTTGGTCTGCGGCAAGACAGAGCACGCGCACGATTTGTACTGCACGGCGGAGCCGATTGTGATCACGCTGGCGGCCGAGGCGCGCGAGCTGGACTACAACGATCCGTTTGAGCCGGTTCTGGTCAGCACCATGATTACCGGCGGCGCTGCGCCGTATACGGTGGGCATGCATGTGCGCGCTGTGGAAACGGAGCAGATTCCGGCGGAGGATACCCCGGCTGAGACCGGCGGAGAGCTTCCGGCTGATGAGCAGGAAGACTCCGGCGAGAACACCGAAATCACGGACGGCACGGAAGAAGCGCTTCCGGATGCATCCGAAGAGAATACGCAGAGCGCCGAGCCTGCTGCGCTCGACGGCGGCGAAGAGCCTGCCGGCGATGCGGGCGAGGATACGGCTGCCGACGGCGAGACGTATGCGGACGCGGCGGACAGCGAACCCGCTGTCGAGGATGCGCCCAAGAGCGAGCCGACGGAATACGCGTTCACCTTCCTGCCGGAGAAGACCGGTATGCATACGGTGATCGTGAAGGTGACGGATGCCGACGGCCGCGAGGCCCAGGCGGAAATCGCGGTTGAGATCGTCAGACAGGTTGCTGCGTGGGAAGAATCCCTGATGGGTATCGAGCTTACAGGCGATTCCAGCGAGGATGTCCTGGCTGTGGCCCGCTCGCAGATTGGCTACGAAGAGACGGTGAAAGCGCCGCTTGATCTGGAAGACGCCGCTGTGCAGGTCGTGACCCGCTACGGCGACTGGTACGGTGAGCAACGCGATAACTGGAGCAGCCTGTTTGCGTCCTTCGTGCTGCACTATGCGAACCTGACCGACTTCCCGCTGAGCGCGGACGCTGCTCCGTGGGCGCAGATGCTTGCCGACCGTGGCCTGTATCACAAGGCTGCCGGCTATATGCCGCAGGCGGGCGATCTGGTCTTCCTGGATACCGACGGCGACGGCACTGCCGACGACACCGCGCTGGTGGACAGCGTGGATGTGAGTGTGGTTCCGTTCAGGTTCAATCCGGACGATGGATCCATGACATATGTGGATACGGAGGCCAGTTCTATATCTGCAGAAATGGCGCGCGAGAATCCGTACAACGTGTGGATGCGCTCTGGTGAGGTTCATCTGATCGCCGGCGATGTGGATGGAATGGTTGCGGAAATCGGACAGGATGCGACCGATTCCATCGTGAACAGCGGCGGCATCGCGACACTGAGCTTGTCTGCTGATTCTGAGCCGGAAATCATCGGCTACGCCAGCGTGAGCGAGAATGAGAAATCCAAAGAGGTGGCGAAGGTCATCGCGATGATTGACGCTATGCCGTCTGCGGATGAGTACGATGCGCTCGTTTATGCGTACGATGAAACGGAGAGCGACGAAGACTATGCTGCGCTGATGGAAGCGTACGGCAGAGTGGAAACCGCATATAACGCTTATATGAACCTGCTGCCGGAGCAGCGCGCGTACATCTCGAACATTGACAAGTTCATGGAGCTGGAGTACGTCTGGTCCAGTATGGTTTTTGTCAGCAATATTACGTCGGATACGCCTACGGTTGTCAACGGCGTTTCGACCAGCGATTTTGTTGAACTGAACCTGTACGACTACACAGCCAGTATCAACGATAGGTGGAAAGCGGACAAGAACTGGCCGGGCTTCCAATGGAACGGCGGCGCGTACATGACGAGCTATGCATTCAGCCGAACCCGTGTTGATAATATCGACTTTGGCAACTCGATGATCACCGATCTTGACTACGGTTCATACCATTCTAGTTCTGTTGGAGCGAATGGCTACAGCAGAAACCGTGTAAATGTTGTCAATCAGGGCGGTACGATCAATACAAGCGGTGATACGTACACAAACAAGCCGACTGGTCTGACTGCAGGAAAACGTGCTCTGAATTTCTGGCTGAGCGAAGATGGTTATCCGGTGCTGCTTTCCAATGGCGGAAAACTGGATTGGCTCTTCAGCAGCGGCAAGAAGAATACAGCCAATATCGATGGTCTGTTCCAGCGCAATGCGACGTCCGGCGAGTACTACTATGATAGCCGAGACAATCATGCGCAGTACAGCAACAACCGCTTCACGCTGTACAATCAGATCATCACGCCGAACTTCATCTTGTATCCCTTCGGTAACTTCCTGCCGCTCAATGATATCACCAATGGACTGAATGCGACACAAGTCAGCAAGATCACCACGATCGGCACTTATGTGCAGCGTATTATCAATGATCTTTGGTATGACGCAAATCTGCGCAATCAGAGCACCGGCGCATGGTATGATGCGACGGCTGGACAATTGGTCGATATGCTGGCTAAATATCGTACGAATTTGCAGAATGCATCTCTGTGGGAAAGCGCGAATGCCAAGCAGATCATTCAGGAGTATTTGAATGCGCAGGGCTTTGGCGGCACGCTGACCGATAGTCTGCTTGCGAGTCTGTACAATATCGACTGGGATGTGGATACCAACTTCTTCTTCGGCATGGATATGCGTATGAACTTCATGCAGCCGAAGAACGGCATGACGGGCACGAACAATGCCTACCCGATGAAGTTCTATTTTGCAGGTGACGATGACGTTTGGGTATATATTGACGACATCCTCTTCCTGGATCTGACCGGTATCCATCGTCATGTCGGCGGCGATATCGACTTTGTAAATGGTAAGGTCAACTATTACGACTTTGGAACGTACGTGGATGGTGCGGTTTCGTCCAGTGCAAGTCAGTCTTACACGTTCGAACAGATTCTGACGATGGCTGGCGTTACCAATCTGGACAAGTACCTGAAGAAGGAAAATGGAGTATATACCACCTTCCATGATTACTCTACCCATACGTTTGACTTCTTCTACATGGAGCGCGGCTCCGGTTCCTCCGTCTGCCGTATCAACTTCAATTTCCCGCTGCTTAAGAAGAACGCCATTTCCGTCATGAAGGAACTGACGGGCGATGTGAGCAATGCGCAGATCCTGGGCAATCCGGATTACAAGTTCCAGGTGCTCAAGGCGAATGCGAACGGCTCGCTGACCAACGAACTCTTCATTGCAGCCAATACCCCCTATGACATTTATGAGGGTGAGGCAACTGCGGGCAAGGAACCGATCGGCTCCGGTGTGACGGATGCAAACGGCATCTTCACGCTCAAGGCTGGTCAGTCTGCGGAGTTCACAGGCATTCAGGAGAACGCTGGCAAGTATTACGTGCGCGAGCTCCTGGATGGCAACGAGCTGCTGCAGTACGGCAAGATTACGGTTTCCGGCAATGAAACGACCAGACAGGAAGACGTCGTCATTGGCGGCAGCGCCTTTACCGGCGTGGTCAGCCCTGTGAAGGACATGAGCGACGGCACGACCGCGTTCAGATTCATCAACAATTTCGAGGCGGATATGCTTGGCCAGCTGAGCATTACCAAGGAAATGGCGCAGGGCGCCATCGGCGATACGCCGGACAAGGTCTTCCAGTTCGAGGTGAAGCTGGACAACACCAAGCTGCCCGTCGGCACGACGTACGATGTGTATGTCGGCGAGACGAAGACGGCGACCAGGACCGTGCAGACCGCAGGCGCCGTTGAGCTGAAGGTGGGCGAGAGGATTGAGATCCGGAATATCCTTGCCGGATCGGATTACTCGATCACCGAGCTGACGGAGGACTATACGGTTACCTATAAGGTTACGCATAAGGACGGCACGACGACCACCGTGACGACGAAGCTTCTCGAAGGCGTAATCATCACCAATGAGACGGTTGAAATCCTGGCGACCAATACGGTCAAGGGCGCTGAGCTTGAGATCCCTGTGATCAAAACCGTGCCCAATGCGGATGGCAAGACGCGTTCCTTCCAGTTCAGCCTTGATCAGATCAAGCTGGACATCAAGGATTACGACGTTGTTGCCCATATCGCGGATCTGACCATCAACGTGACAAGCGAGAGCAGCGTAACGGGCGTGTTCGACAAGCTCTACTTCCCGGCGAGCATGGCGGATGCCGACGGCGAAACCTACTCGTACCTGATCACGGAGGTCATTCCTGAGAGCGGCTTCGGCGTGGCGCACGATGCAACGCAGTATCTGCTCCAGGTTACCGCGACAGAGACGGACGAGGGCGTTGTGCTCACCAAGAAGCTCTACACCCTTGCCACGGGTGATCAGGGTGAGCTTGTGAAGCTGGAAGTTGAGAGCGGCAAGGTGGAATTCACCAACGTGCTCTACGGCGATCTGAGCATCACCAAGCAGATCAACGGTGTGGATACCACCCGCGAGTTCCAGTTTGCGGTCGCGCTTGCTGGTCCGCTGCTGCCGGGTACATACACCACGGCAACGATCAAGAATAACGCACCTGTGACGGATACGCGCAATCCTGCGACGATCACCATCACGGAGAACTCCGAGGCCCTGACGGTCTACCTCAGACAGGATGAAACATTCATCATCTATGGTTTGCCGGTGGGCACAACGTGGGTCGTGAACGAGGACTTCGACGATGAGCTGCGCAAGGATTACGAGCCCAGCGTGGAGACGACCACGGGCACCGTGGGCGAGGACAAGACGTCTGCCTCCGGCACCGTGTTCTCCGGCAGCGCAGATAAGGGCGAGGGTTCCTCCGTTACCTTCATCAACACGCAGCTCTTCGAGCTGCCCTCTACCGGTGGCCCCGGTACACTCCTGTATACCATGGGAGGCTGGCTGCTGATCGCGGTGAGCATCTTCCTGTTGTATAACCAAAGAAAATACAGGAAGGAGGGCTATGAAACCTGATTGTGTTTTCAAGTGCTCCCAACTGTAATGATCGACAAACCAAATAAGTGAAAGGAAGAATGAAAAATGAACATGAAGAAACTGATTTCCATGGTTCTCGCGCTGGTGATGCTGCTGGCGATGAGCGCGACCGCGATGGCGTACACTGTATCTGCTCCGAATAACGGTCATACATACGAAGTTTACCAGATTTTTGTCGGCGATCTTTCTGCTGATGGCACGATTCTCTCCAACATCAAGTGGGGTGCCAATGGTACGGGTACTGCCAATGCGACTGTTGATGCCAGTGTTCTTACTGAGCTTGAAGGCGTGGTCGGTGCGTCTTCTGATACCGCTAAGCTGGCTGTTATCACGAAGTATGCTAACCTTAACAGTACTGCTTATGGTACGTTGGGCAAGCTTCCGGATGCAGATGCTACGGAAGAGGGCGCTACGAAATTTGTTGAATCTCTGACCGGTGTCCCGGCTGGTTACTACCTGATCAAGGACGCGGATGATTCCCTTGATGGTCAATATGAAGCCTATACGCTGTACATTGTCCAGATTGTCAATGATGTTACCATCGAGCCGAAGGGTGAGGTTCCGACTGTTGACAAGGAGATTGTTGGCGGCACCACGACCGAGACTGGCGACTACAGCATCGGCGATGTGATCAACTACAAGATCACTGGTACCCTGCCGAGCAACTATGCCGACTATAAGGAATACAAGTATGTGTTCCACGATACCCTGTCTGCTGGCCTGACCTACAACAGTGATGCGAAGGTCTATGTTGTCAATGGCGATGATAGGGCTGATGTGACTTCCAGCTTTACCGCGGCTTTTGCTGATCAGAAGCTGACGCTTACCTGCAACGATCTCAAGAAGATTGCTAATGTTACGATCAGTGCCACTTCCAAGATTGTTGTCGAGTACACTGCTACCCTGGACAGCGATGCTGTTGTTGGCGGTAAGGGTAACGATAACGTTGTTTACCTCGAGTTCTCCAACGATCCGAATCACTCCGGCGAAGGCACTCCGACCGGTAACACTCCGAAAGATGAAGTTGTTGTGTTCACCTTCGAGCTGGATGTGACCAAGGTTGACGGCAAGAACAATGAACTGAAGCTGCAGGGTGCTGAGTTCAAGCTCAGGAACAGCGCTAATGAGTGGGTTACCGTTGATGCGAACGGCAAGGTGACTGGCTGGGCTGCTGCCGAGGAGGCTGGCTCTGTTCTGACCTCTGATGCGAACGGTTTCTTCAAGATTTCCGGTCTGGAAGACGGCACCTACTACCTGAAGGAAACCAAGGCTCCGGACGGCTACAACCTGCTGACCGAGGAAATCACTGTTGTGATCGCCTCCACCTATGATGAAGAGGGCGTGAAGACGCTGACCATTACCGTTGGCACCACCACCGCTAACGGCGACACTGCTAATGGTATTGTTGCTACTGTTGTCAAGAACAACAAGGGTGCGAGCCTGCCGGAGACCGGCGCTCAGGGCACCAAGATGATCTACATGGTCGGCGGCATCCTGGTTGCTGCTGCTGCGATCCTGCTGATCACCAAGCGCCGCATGAACGCTGCTGAGTAATTCCAAAGAAACACAACGTATTCCGCAGGGGATTTTCCCCTGCGGGATACAACATCAAGGAGAGTGCTGATTCCGGATGAAAAAACACCTTTCGACCATTCTCTTGGTCGTCGTGCTTCTGGCGGGACTCTCTTTGCTGTTGTATCCGACGGTTGCCAATTTCGTAAACTCGCGTACGCAGTCGCGTGCGGTCGCCGTGTATCGCGAAACGATCGAAAAGGAAAAGGTTTCCTACGATGCGCATTGGGCGGCGGCGAGGGCCTACAACGAAAGGCTCATGGCCAAGGGCAGCATGGCTGAGCTTTCCGAAGCCGAGCTTGCAGAGTATGAGAGCCTGCTCAATCTCGGCGGCAACGGCATCATGGGTACCATCGAAATTCCCAAGATCAATGTGAACCTGCCGCTGTACCATACCACGGACGAAGCCGTGCTGCAGATCGCCATCGGCCATATCGAGAATACCTCGCTGCCTACCGGCGGCGTGGGCACGCATTGCGCGGTCTCCGGCCATCGCGGCCTGCCGTCCGCCCGGCTCTTTACCGATCTGGATCAGATGGCCGTGGGCGATACGTTCATGATGCATGTGCTCGATGAGAAGCTGACCTACGAGGTCGATCAGATCCTTGTCGTCCTGCCGCATGAGACGCAGGCGCTGGCGATCGACCCCGAGCAGGATTACTGTACGCTCGTCACCTGTACGCCCTACGGCGTGAACTCGCACCGCCTGCTCGTGCGCGGCCATCGCGTGGAGAATGCGGTGGAAAAGCCGGAGATCATCATCACCGCAGAAGCGGAGCAGATCGAGGAAAAGACCGTGATGAAGTGGCTGGCGATTCCGGTTGTGCTGCTGCTCTTTGTGAGCCTGCTGCTGCCCAATAAGAAGAAGAGGTGAATGCCATGAGAATACATGCTGCGCGTGTGCGCATTGCTTTGTGTGCTGTGCTGTGCCTGCTGCTGTGCGTGTTTTTTGCGATGCCTGCAAGCGCTGCCGGCAGAATTGATCTGGCCAGCAATGGTTCGCTGGATGTCACCTTTGCCCATAGCTCTGCGCCGTTGGCGGATGTGCCGTTCCGCATCTATCGCGTGGCGGATTTCGCTGCGAGCGGCGCGCTGTCGCTGACCGACGAGTTTGCCGCGCTCTCCGTGGATTTTGTGGAGCTGGATCAGGCGGCCTGGCGCAATCTGGCCGAGACGCTCTCCGGCTATGTCATCGCAGAGGAGATTGCAGTTGAGCAGGAAAAGGCGACGGATGAAACGGGTCATGTCCTCTTTGAAGGGCTCAAGCCCGGCATTTACCTGCTGGTTGGCGATACCGCGCTGACGAAAAAGCATTATTACACGCCGATGCCGGCGCTTGTCGCCGTGCCCGCTACGGATGAGGACGATCGCTGGGATTACAGCCAGGAAGTCAAGATCAAGTATGAGAGCGGCGAGCGCGATCTGACGGATATCACGGTCGTCAAGGTCTGGCGCGATAAGGGCTGGGCGCCGCTGCGTCCGGAGTATATCAAGGTTCACCTGTACGGCAATGGTGAAAAGGTGGACGAGGTAAAGCTCAATAAGTACAACAACTGGCGCTACGAGTGGGAGGATCTGGACGGAGCTGTTTCCTGGAAAGTTGTGGAAAAGCCGGTTCCCGAGGATTACACGGTGGAGATTACCAAGGATGGCAAGGTCATCACGATCATCAACAGCCGTCCGCCTGCCGATGAGGACGATATCCTCCCGCAGACCGGCCTGGATTGGTGGCCGGTGTGGATTCTTGCCGCACTGGGTATGACGCTGTTTGCTTTGGGATGGCTGCGCAGCCGTAAGAATGAGGGATAAGCGCATGCAGGAAAAGAAGCGAGGGAAAGGCCGTGTGCTGATGGGCCTGGGTCTGCTGCTCCTTGCGGTAGCCTTTGTGCTTGCGCTGAGGCTGATCAAGGAAGAGCGCGACGCGGACGCATCCGCACAGAAGGTGCTCGCGCTAATGACGGCATCGGCTTCGCCCGAGCGCACGCCTTCGCCGGTACCTGATCAGACGCCGCTGTTCACGCCGCAGCCCACGCCTTCGCCGACGCCCAAGCCGCTGGCAACGCCCAGACGCGCGCTTTTTGAAATCAACCCGGATATGGAGATGCCGATCACGGTAATCGAGAATCACGAGTATATCGGTATCCTGGATTTTCCTGTGCTTGAGTTGTCCCTGCCGGTGATGAGCGATTGGAGTTACCCAAAGCTGAAGATCGCGCCCTGCCGCTACAAGGGCTCCGCCTATACCGGTGATCTGATCATCTCGGGGCATAACTATGAGCGTCACTTTGGCCGCTTTTCCAGCATGATGCTTGGCGATGAGATCCGCTTTACAGACGTCGATGGTAATGTGTTCCGTTACACCGTCTGCGCGAAGGAAACGCTGGATATGCGCAATGTACAGGGGATGCTTGAGGGCGAATGGGATATGACGCTCTTCACATGTGTGCCCGGCGGCGCCAAGCGCGTGACCCTGCGCTGCAGGCTGGAAGAATATGAGATCGCTCCTGAAAAGGAAAAGACCGCAAATAAGCAATAACGCAGAAACCGCCGGACGCTAGCGCCCGGCGGTTTTGTCGTATGATGGCTGATGTACCCTGATTGATTTCAATCTGCTTTGACAAAAGAAAAAAACTCTTGATCACTCAAGAGCTTCTTTAGTGGTCGAGGTGACAGGATTTGAACCTGCGACCTTTTGGTCCCGAAATCGAACTGATGTTCTCGTGTGTCTTTTCATGTCTGCAGTGTTATAAGAAGGAAACCCTGCAAAATGACATGGGCAGACATGGAAAAACACATTCTGTTGCCGATTCGTTGCAACAAAACGCAGATATGGACCAAAGACAGTGCAAGACTTGGACGCAACCTTGCACGAAGAATGACCACAAAAACCACTCGAAGTACGCATAATATACCATGAAATAGCAGTGAACGCAATGGGGTCAAAGGAGTACATCTGCATCAATACAGGATTTGACCATCGGCTTCCGAATTCTTGATTTGATGATTTAACAATCCAATTTCAAGAATCAAAATGCAATTTCTGTTGATTTTCTGCAAAAAACGGGATATAATATATCTGTGAAGGAAATTAAGGATGTGATATGCGTGCTGATTCAATTCAAAGTTGCTAATTATCGTTCGATCAAAGACCAAGTAGTATTATCAATGCTGGCCAGCAAAGATCAGGATCATAGCGAGCATTTGATTGATACAGGTGCTAAAGATAAATATCTCAAATCGAGTATCATCTATGGCGCAAATGCATCGGGCAAGTCGAATGTGCTGCTTGCCTTCTATTTCATGGTCAATTATGTTTTGACCTCACACGAAAAGCAGCTCAATATTCCGACTGGCCGTATTCCTTTCAAATTCGATCCCTCTACGCCTGAGGAACCCAGTGTTTTTGAGGTTGTGTTTATTGCCGATCAGGTGAAATACGTATATGGCTTCTCTGCAGATGACAAGAAGATCATCGACGAATACCTTTACGCCTATCCCAAGGGACGAAAAGCAGTAATATTTGAACGCACAAATACAGATATCTATCGCTTTACTGCGGATGTTGACCTTCAGGAAAGCCTGAAAGAGCGCAATACTGCCAATAAGCTTTATCTGTCCACCGCTGCAAACTGGAATTACAAAAAAGTACTGCCTGTGTTCAATTGGTTTTCTTCATGCCAAGTTCTCAATACGGGAATCGAAAGAGCATATGGTGTAAATGGTGCAGATCTATTGGATGACAAGTATCGAGAAAAGATCGCACAGCTTCTCCGCATTGCAGACTTCGGTATTCAGGCTTTAAACATTAAGGATGGCCCTCAAAGTTTTACTGGCGTGATTACGGGTATTCTGGATAATGTAGAAGCTGTCCATCAGGTAAAAAATGATGATGGTGAATTTGCCATGTATCCATTGAGTATGGCAGAAGAATCTACTGGTACAAATACCTATTTCCGTTTGATTGGCGAAATAGAAAAGGCATTACAAACAGGATGCTTGTTAGTAGCGGATGAAATGGATGCTTATCTCCATCCTCTGCTCACTCAACATCTGGTTTCTCTTTTCAACAGTACCGAGAATAATCCCCTTGGAGCACAGCTGATCTTCTGTTCCCACAATACAAACTTCCTGAACCTCGATTTGATGCGTCGTGACCAGATTTGGTTTACAGAGAAAGATGAGAATACTGGAGCCACTGATTTGTATTCTCTGGTCGATTTCTCTGTGCGTAAAGAGGCAAAGGTGGAGAAAGGCTACCTGTTGGGCCGTTATGGCGCAATTCCGTTTATCAAGGGAGGGCGTCGATAATGGGTAGAGGCAAGATTGAGCGGCGTGGCTCCAAACCTCGCCGGACCAAACCTGTTATTCTCATTGTTACAGAGGGTGAAAAATCCGAACCGAAGTACTTTGAGCATTTCAGGACCCGTCAGAACAATGTAGAAGTCAGAGTCGTACCCAACAGCAAAAATGGCAGCAAAACGGATTATTTGAATCTGATCCGTAAAGCCTCCAGAATATGCAAAGATGATGACCTCTCGCCCAAATCCGGTGACTCGGTATGGATTGTTGCCGATGGTGACGTGAATTATCAAGCGGCAGATGCCATCAAGAAAAAGAACGCGGCTTTGACACAAGCGAGAGCTACGGCGGAAAAAGAAGCCTATTCGCTGCTTATCTCTAATCCTTGCTTTGAACTCTGGTATTTACTCCATTTGCGCTACACAACAGCGCATCTTCCTGACTATGATGCGGTGAAAAAGGCTTTGGAGCAAGCAGGCATAAAGGACTACGAAAAGCATAATGACCTTTACGAACAGATGGCCAGCGAGACGATTGAGGCGATCAAGCGTGCAAAACGTTTGGAAACGCATCAAGTAGAGAATGGGTTTACCTTGCCGCTTGGTATTGATGCAAACCCGTTTACCGAGGTATACCGCCTCATGGAAAACCTTGTGCTTACCGATCAGTCCAACCAATAAACCCATAATGACAATGATGCCCTCCAGCGCTGGAGGGCATTTCGTTACACGTTGAAAAAGGAACCGTTTATTTCTGATGCCAGCCGCAGCGCATATGGAGGATGTATTCCACCGGAAGCAGGAGGCGAAAAGCGTACTGGCCAAGGCGCAGACCACAAGGGACAAGCGATCCCGCAAGCCGGTGCTGGATATGAGCCTGCCGTGGGCAGGAAAATTCTAGAATAATCCTGTAAAACCCGTGGTACATAGCGTACCATGGGTTTTTGTGTTATAATACAATTAAAGATATATGATTGGAGAATTCTTATGGCATTTAAGAAGATCAATCTCTCTTCAGAAGATAGTATTTTTATTCGTGATGGAAATGACAATGGATTCGGCTGTGGTACAATAAACGATGATGGACATCTGTATCTGATTGACGAAAACAATCGAGAGGCATTTCTATTACCTGATTGCTATGCCAATACGCATTTGTGTCTTTATCCGTCTTGTGGAGGATATAACGATGGGCTGATTATGGTTAGTCTGCTTGGTGAATTAGACCTTCGGTATCATCACAATCTATATCCCGCCGCCGGATTGTGGGGCTGGATCGATCTGGAAGGTCACGAGGTTATTTCGCCACAATATGTGTATGCTATGCATTTCTGGAACGGGCGTGCCGTCGTATGTCGTGGCGAGTGGTCTATTGATGATAATGGTCGTTACTGGTGCGAAAACGAGCAATGGGGCATTATTGATCAGCAAAATAATGAGATTGTCCCTTGTCAGTATGATGAACTGTTTGAGATTGATGATACAGAGCAATATGTACTATGTCATAAGGGTGGATGGAAAAATGGCTGCAACTGTATCTATGACATAGAACGGCAGCAGGAAATACTTGATCTGGATTTCGATTTCGATAATGGGTATATGTTCAACAGTTGCTTTTATGCCGATGACTGCATCTTTTTTGATGAGCATGTTCCCGGCGGTGGAATTGACTACATCTATGTTTACAACGTTGTCAAAGGAGAATGGATTGCTTATCACGAGCCATATACCGAAAGAGAATACAATGGGCAAAAGAAAATGGTTGTACAGAAGGACGGAAAAGACATTATCATATTCTAACAGATTTTTATTATTGAAAAAGCAATTGAAAAATAGGACGAGGTGAAGAATATGCACCTGAAAATGGATGTTGCGGGCATTGACGTCTATTTGAAAATAAACAACTACAGAACTCTAACCGAAGAAGATGAGTGGGATTGTCGCTGGTGTAAATGCGACTTCTCCTTTTCTTCTGGCTGTTGGTTGAACTACCACAAAAGCGGTGATGAGGTTCTCCTTTCGTCTGAAGTCGAAGAAATGACTGATCGGCTAACCAAACTGCTTAACGATGAAATTGCAGAACCGGAAAGAATACGCTTTGTCGAGCCAGACTTCGTTTTTAAGCTGCATCCTAAAAGAGATATGCGTAAAGACGGTGATCATATATGGATCCGTCCGGGATGCGAAATTGCCGATATATATGTTGAGTGGGAAATCTATTTCTGGCACGAGGGCTTAACGGATAACCATCTGACAATCACATTAGGAAGAGAAGAAATCATCCAATTGCGAGAATACTTAATTGCAATAATCAACTGAATGCATCTGCTGAACTAAACTCACCGCCTTTGACCCTTTTCTCAAGGTTGCACATTCGTTGCATGAAAAAAGCGCCAAAGACGGCGCTTTGTGCAAAAGAGACAAAAAAAGAACCGGAAACCTTTCGGTTTCCGGCATTTTCTGGTCGAGGTGACAGGATTTGAACCTGCGACCTTTTGGTCCCGAACCCACCCCAGAACACTACAACCCTTAGAAGAACGACTGAATTCAACGAAGATTATAATGCATGGCCGTGGTATCCGCAAGAGGGTATTATGGCCTCAATTAAGAGTTTGTATCATTCCAGAAATGGAAGATAGGGTATTCTTTCATACATGATTGCTGATCGGAATCCAGTTTTGAGAAATAATGTGCTGCCATTGTTTGAGAGCCAAGCAAAAGGTGCACAGCAACTTGAATGTCATTAGGGGAAGACAAATCAGAAGCCATAGCACAGAGGTGATCAATCTCATTTTTCTTCAGTTCGCGCATTCTCCGAATGGTTTGAAGTTTGTTGACAGATGATATGCTTTTGCTGAGTTTCTCTGGAGGTGCTGTTTCTAGCCAGCATGCAAATGCAAAGGCAGTATCAAGCAAATCGGTTCTAGTGCCATTAGATTCATCATATGCAGATAGCAGATCCAACAGCATATAGTTAGCGCGATCAAATACATAATCATGAGGAGGTAATTCTTTGAAAGAAGGGAGCAATTTACTTAGTTGAATATTGTTGGCGTGTAACAGATCGTTTTTACTGAGCAAGGCATACTGAGAAATGGGTTGATTCTCATCCTCTGCAATGTAGAATCTGGCATTGGTTTCGAAAAAATCGGAGATACGATAAGAAGTGGGATCATCGGATTGTTGTTCAAACCATAGGATGAAACTAAGATCTCCAATTTCGAGATTAATGACAGGAGGAAGATTTTCGGCTAACCCAGAAAGAATGTGAGAATCACTAGTAAAAGCTCTTACGAGATAGTCAAGATTCCGAAAGCCTTTTTTGTCCAGAAGATCAAAATCAATGTCTTCTTGACAATGCAATTTGTGAAATGTAGAAATTACTTTTCGGTAGAAAGTCAATCGCTTCTCTTGAACATCAAAATCAAAACTTTTGTATTTTGCACTCTCTTTATTGAGGGCGAAAGGTAATTCATCAATTTTGAAACCACCAGATTTTAATGCATCGAGAATAAAGGGGAGATCAATGATCAAACTATGAAGATTTGTTGAAGATTTGTAATTAAAGCGACAAGAACTATCCTGATTGAGTGTTAAAAAGGTACTGTCTCCAATCTTAATAACAGTTTTTTCTATACTGCGAGTTCTTGTGAACGAGTTATAGTATTTTCGCGTTTCAACGCATATATCTGCGTTAACGGTTCTTTGAATATGAAGATCTTGCGGGATTTCCAGCAATGGTTGTTGAATGCTACTTCCTTTAATTTGAGCGTAAAAATAGACTTCGTTTGTCAAAAATGCAGTTTCAAAATCTTCTCGATCTCCTAAACCTGAAACGCTTGTAGTTACGCCTTCAAGTACGCCTTGTTCTTTTAGTTCTTGCAAAGAGTATAGTTTTGCAGAAGAAAAACTGCTCTGCTGTTTACAATTCGTATAGCAATTCATAAATAAGGTGGCAAGTTTGTCGCCTTGCAATGGTAATTGCTTGAGAGTTAGAGTAATAGTTTTTTGATTGCCACTATCGGTAAGAATAGAGCGTAGCTTAATTGGTGGTAATTCTATGAAGTATACTTTCTTTTCATAGGTAGTGCTATGCAGATAGACGACAAAGTAAATAACACCACCATCATTTAAATAATTACGTAGATCAGTAACGGATACTTTGTATCTGATAGCGTTTTTTCTGAGATCCTTATGCTCTTTACCTTTAACTTGTACGGGCATTCGACCAACTAAATGCTCTTTTTTCTTATCCTCGTGATTGTAAATATATACATTTCCATCCCAAGATGGCTCTTTGTCGTTATCTGGGATAAACTGATCTAGATACTTTGATTTTACAATACTATCTTTTACGGCAGTGACTGCAAGTGTTTCGATTGCTTTAGAATCCAAGCGCACTCCCTCCAGATGCTGTTTGTTTGAAATATTATACCATTCGTAATCCAAATAGTAAACAGATGTGCTTTTTCATACGGATAAGGTAAGCGAAATAAAAAAACAGACCTTTTAAAGCCGAAAGCGTCTGTTTCTCTTGTGAGGAATAGGACATCAGAATATCAATCTTTGTTTTTGGCAGGGTAAGCGTCCTTGACGTCAGTTAATCCTAAAATGTAATCGGTAGATGTGCGATGTATTTTAGCAAGTGCAATCAGAAGGCTAGTAGGAATATCCCTCTGCCCAAGTTCATAATTCGCGTACACCTGCTGAGAGCAATGCAGCATATCCGCTACTTGCTTTTGCGTTAAATCTGCATCCTCTCTTAAGTCGCGGATGTTGCGATACATAAACCTCACCTCATGCTTATTATTGGCACAGATGAGTTTATTCTTGAATTATACCGCAAATTGCAGTAGAATTGTCATACAGATAAAGAATATATCATGCTCAAGGAGGCGAGAAAAATGAAGAAAATCTTTACATTGTTTGTTCTAGGAACATTCCTGTTGCCCGGTATTTCACTTGCTGCAGTTGATGTATTGGCTGGAGGCTGGTGGGATGCCTCTATTGACGAGTTGTTATCCGCAAAGAAACAGATTGACGCCCAAATCATAGCTTTGGGCGGGCAAATTGAAAATGAGGCTTCACAGAATGATACGAATTATTCGAGCGGATCTTATCAGGCGAACTTTGGCTTTATTGATCATGAGATGTTTTCCGAATGCCTGATTGGTGATATGTCCGGTAGAGTATTGAGATGTGGATCTGATTTTGAACCGGGGGATTATTATATTTTTTCATTATGGGGTGCAAATGCACTATTTGGTGTCTCAGATACTCCTAATGGTTTTTCTTACTCTTACGAAAGGGTAATGCGTAAGATATATGTTGAAAAGGGGCAATACATTATGCTCTTGGACGCTGTATTAGTTGAGGCAGAACAACTAAATAGTGGCGAGTTGGAAAAGTATGGTATATTCCTTGTTGGCAAAGATTTACCCGCAGGTGAATATAAGATTGAGACTTTATCCGATAGATATACTTCTGATGACTATTGCATAGAGGGAATCATTGGTGCATATCAGATATCAAGAAATAACCCCGAAAATGAACCTATTGATTGTAGTTCACTGTTTTCTGGATCGACATATATAACTGTGAATGAGGGAGATTACATAGTTATTAATAATGCCAAAATGTCTTTATGTGTTGACTCCTCAGGAAAAGGAGTAGTGTCGCCTGTTTCCTCTCTGTCATTCATTCCAACACCTACCCTTATTACTACACCGTCTGCAACCTCATCGCCAACGGTAACGCCGAAAGTAATAACGAATAGTGATGTGGAAGCTGCTATTGAGCAAATACTGAATTATAGAAATGCCGAAACCGATAAAGCATATGCTGTGATTCAAGAATACTATCCGTACATGACAGATGAGCAAAAAGAAAAATGTCTTTTATCTTATGGTCGCTGGATGTGTGTTGAAAAAGCAGAAGAGCATATCATTGAACACCTTAATGATCCATACTCATATCGCCGTTATGGTGGAAACGTTGACTCTCAGGCAGTATTAATCGATGAGGAATATAGAATTACTGTTACTTTGGATTATGGCGCAAAAAACCAATTTGGCGGTATGTCCAGAGTCGAAAAAGAGTTGTATGTCTACTTCAAACTTGATTTGAAAAATGGCAATGTAGTTTTCACAGATGTTATGATGGCTAATGTAATGGAAAGATACGTTGATTGAAGTGTTTATTCCATATTTCGGTGTTAGATTCTTCCTTGACTTGAGTGAAAAACATCACACCCAGGCACTAAGAAACTTGAGAGCATAACCGATAATGTTTACTATCCCCCTATATACACAAAACAGCGGACGGCCTTTTCTGGCTATCCGCTGTCTTTTATTATCCGGCTACTTTCTGATTTTCAAGCATTAACCGCTTGTATTTGTACGCTGTCGGCCTGCTGATTCCGCAAAGCCGTGCAAGTTCGCTGATATTTAAAGTACCTGCCTCCAGCGCTGGGTAATGCTTGATAAATACCGCTGGTATGCTCTCCTTTGTCATCTGTTTCCTGCCGATCTGCTTACCCTTAGCTTTTGCGTTCTGCATGCCAGAGCGTACACGGGCGCGAATTATTTGAAGCTCAAGCTCACTGAAGACTCCGGCCATCTTCATAAAAGCCTCACTCATGGGATCAATTTGCCCTTGACGGCAATCAATCGTAACGCTGCCGAGAATAACCAGACGTAGACGCTTCTTTCTAATGATTTCGATGAGTTCGCAAAGCTGTTGCGTGCTTCTGGTCAGGCGGCTTACCTCAAGCGTGATGATCGTGTCACCTTCGATGGCCTTATCAAGCAGTGCATTCAAGTTTTGCTTCACTTTGGCATCTCCATGCTCAAACTCAACAACTATCTCTTTTGCGCCTGCTGCTTTGAGTTCGCGAATTTGCCTATTGATATCTTGTCGGGTCTCATTCGTTGAACAGCGTCCATATCCGTATTCCATACTCTGTTCCTCCAAGTGTTAAAGAAAGGGTTAAACGATCAATTTACACTTTATTTGCCCAAATAAACCAGAAATAGCAGGGATTGAGTTTGTATCTTCAAGCGTAAATGAAAACAGATGTTTGATTTTACATTACGTCAATACTTCTTCTGTCTTATTTTTAATGCTGTTTTCGTCTTCTGATTCGTCGGGGACATATTCAACAAGGTCTCCGGGCTGGCACTTCAGTATCTTGCAAATCATTTCAAACAGTCGCCACGATACAAGTTTACCTTCTCGCAGTTGCTGTATGGTTGCCTCGCCAATGATCTTTTCCTTTCTCAATCGTGCGGTGCTGTATCCTGCTGCTTTCAATTCCGGGAGTATTGGTTTCTTATAAACAATTGGCATTGAATCAACCTCCTTGTGACTATTATACCTTTTGATATACACTGCAGTCAAGTGTACATTATGCACAAAATAATAGTGTATATCCTCATGATAGTTTGGTATTATTTCCGAGATTGATATACACTACAGTTTAGTGTATACTATAACCAGATCAAGGGAAAAGCCCACGGTGCTATAGGAGATAGAAACCAGCCGGTCACATCGCACCATAGGGGTAGGGCTCGAGCCGAGGGCTTCCCTCAGTAAATGAAAGGTGGTCAAACATATGTCTCAGAATGATTTCGTTTCCAAGGTTGCCGAACTGCAAGAGCTCAAGCACATGCGTGAAGAGCTTGATACGATGATTGAAGGTATTTCCGATGAGCTAAAAACTCACTTGACCGCAAGCAACATCGACACGCTTACTGCTGGGGCTTACAAAGTCTCTTACAAGGCCGTAGCCTCCAGCCGTTTCGATTCTGCTGCCTTCAAAAAGGCAATGCCCGACCTTGCTGCTCAGTTTATCAAGCAGACCGTTACTCGCCGCCTAACTATTAATTAAGGCTCGTCCACCTTCCACAGCCGACGAGCCTATCCGCCCAAAGCACAACTGCTGAGGGGACGTGTCAATGATAACACGCTCCCTCAATTTAAATCAAGCACAATATGAAGGGAGTATGTATTATGACCATCGAATATAAATCCGTCGTTCTCAATGGTTCTAAGTTCCAGCATCTACCCGCAGATAAGCGTCCTGAACGATTTTTCATTGATGCGACTGACGAGGAAGGCAACGTTTATTCCTTCCGCGGTGACAGCGTTATAAATTCAGCCGATTTATGGGATGTATGGATGAAGAACGGCAACCGTTACGGCCATTGGGGCAACCCCATTGAGAATGCGCCTAAGTACATCACCCTCATATGGGGCAACAAGAACGCAGTTGCTGACGACATTCGCACGATCTTGCAGGCAGTCGAGCGAATTACCGCTATTCCTGCGCGTTTCCTTCGTGGTGAGATTGTTAGAATCTGCATTTGATCTGGAGTACTAACATCGGCCATATCAACACAATAATTGGAGGAAGTCATGGACGATCTAATGACATTCGTGGTACTTGGCGGGTTATGCCTGCTCTTCTACTGGTTAGCGAATTGGGGCGCAGCCAATATCCAGCCGGATGATACCTATGACATCCGTGGTTATCGCAAAAAGCCGTTTAGCAAAGAGGATCTTGATTATTTGCACCGCGCCTGCTTGGGAAAGAGTAAGAAGGAACAACGGCAAATTATCCGAAATTTCCGTGGATTACCTTGGGATTAACTGCAAGCCCGCATAGTTTGCGGGTTTTCTTCGTTCTAAATCAAACAGTGATTTTATTGATATCCCTAGTCAATTGTATACAACATTAAACAAAGTTTTATAAATTTTAATGTGAATATTGATCAATATTGTGTATGGACACATATCGGAATCTGGAGTTATAATGCGTGTAACGCATAAATGATATCGTCTTCCCTTCCCCACAAGAAAAGTAGTAAAAAGGCTACGTCTCACGTTGCTTCGGCGTGAAGCGAATACTATAGGAGAATATCTAGGCAGTTTTGATGCATACCTTAATATAAGGATTTGGGGGCTACACTTATAAGATCTCTGTTATCGAAACAGGGCTTGTTTGTGTAGTCTTTTCTATTACCTTTTTTATCTACACTTGCAACAACGAACACGGATTTTAAGGAGAATTAAACTTTGGAACATTACAGGAAGAAAAACGCTGGCTATACATACAGGGACAGTTACGCTATTGACAACGACACAGGAGAGGTATTGAAGACCCAAAACATGCAAATCATCGAAGGTTCGCACGTGTTTTCGCCGATGGAATGGGATCGGCGTAAGAGGCTTGCAGAAGAGCGAACGGAGCGCGAATGCAGAATAGCAAGCAGCAGGCCACTTGGAAACTTTTTAATGGTCAGTGGACGTGGTTTTGACGAACTACCTCCAGCGTCGCTGACACGGCTAATCATGTTAGCAACCTATGCCGATTATAACAATACTTTGATGGCCGGACGCGATAAGCCAATGACACGCTCGGAAGCTCAAAAGATTCTTGGATTAAGCAATACAGCATTCAAGCAGTTTATCAAGGCAGTAGTACCTCGTTTCCTAATTGAAAGATCGGGTGTGCTGCATTTGACAGATCGGAGCACATTCCTGCGAGGGAAGTTGCCTAAAGACGATCATGCACAACGTTGGAAGATGTATATTCGCGCAGTCAGGCGCTTGTATAGCGTCACAGACAAGCGGCAGCACAAATACTTGGGTTATGTCTTTGAATTGTTGAGATTTATAAATGTCGAATTCAATGTGCTTTGTTATGACATTTACGAGACAGATTTGGAAATGATCAAACCAATGAGCTTATACGAATTCTGCGAGGCCATTGGCTTTGATTGGAGTCATCTTAATCGTCTGTTGTCAGCATATCGACAATTGTTTTTCACCGTTGACGGGCATCAAGAACGTTTCGTTTCTATTGTCTCGGACGGCATAGACAAGCGCAATGCTCGCGTATTCGTCAATCCGCACGTCATCTATTCAGGTTCCGACTATAAGAGAGTTGAAATCCTAGGTGCATTCTGCAAGATCTAATTCGTCTGATATACGAAAGGCGTGATTCTACTCGCCATTCTGCGTCCTGACTGTAAACCGTCTTACTTTGCGGGTTTGGTTTTTCTAAGCCCGCGAAGTTTGTGGGTTTAGGATATCTAATCTACTCGCCATTCTGCGACCTGAAAAAAGCATGAATATTCTAATTATTATTAGAAAAATGAATGATTTGACGTAAGATTTCTTCTATTTATATACTCTTGTCTGCACTTCCTTTTGAGGAATTAGAGTAGATCATACGGCTTTGCCGGATGACGGTGACAGGCGTAGGCCTGTTACCGAAAAAACAACGCGGCTTTCCCGTTAGGTGCGATCATATAAATGTGTATGACGCTCATATGCACGTGAATGTGGGCGCTTGCACGCCATTGAAAACAAAAGAAGGTGAGATATTGAATACAGATTTAATCAAACGATTCCCCGGCTGGGTGCTTGATATGACGCAGCATCCAAACGATTACATGGCTGTAATGTCGAATGATTATGATAGCTTCCTGAGTTGTCGATATCTGCGCTATGTGTTAGGGGTACCAATTGGCGGTTACTACGACTTTTCTTCTGGCGTGTATCTGACAGAGGACGCAATGAAGGATAATCGCACACCGGTGTTTATGGACGTTTCACTCATCAAAAACGGCATTTGTGCTTTTGACAATCATTATTTATATTCCAATAACTGTATGATTGCCAATCCAAATGGATTATTGACATATGCTGATCGATGCACATACAATCGAAAATTTCCCGGCTCAACGTTTTTGTTCATGTACGCCTTGTTTAATGATCGGGAAATCAACCAATTTGAAAAGATGGCACTTATGGCTATTGATGGATTCTTTTCTGGTTTTTTCAACGAGAATGGAGCATTTAGATACATAAACGAAGCTTGGCTTGACCGCTTGGGTTTGCGATCCGTATTAATAGAAACCATAGACACGCACACCAGAAAAGACTATGAACTTTTCCTTGCAAAATATGGATACGAAAACAAATTCTTACGCAGTGCTGATGACGGCTGTTTATATGAGTATTCTGATTCATGTTCCGCATTATCAGCGCTTTTGCTAGATGATAAGAAACTATGCTTCCCTCATCATGTCCTGTCTGTAAAGCAATCATATTGCGGTTACTCGGATATGACACAAGGCTATTTGCGAGGAGAAAAAACGCAGCCGGAAAAGGGGTTGTTCAGCATAGCACGTACATCAAAAAACAGATTCGCTTATTCGGCCATCACAGATGACACACATTGGAGGTATTCAGATGAGCAAAAAAGAGACAGTGCTGCTTAATACAACCGTAGATGAGCTCAATAAGATTTTGAGTGATAAAAAACCAATTCACAAGATTCATGGCTTGCCTGCCCATGAATATCGCCGTCTAATTCACGAGCGCGAACGCAACACGAATCCAGATTACACACCAACGGTGTCCGAATTCCGCCTCCAGCAGGAAGAAAAAGCGCAAAGAGAAGCGTTGACTGTCCGTGAATGGAATCGCCTCCAACAGGAAAAGCCGATAATCATAACCGACGACAAGCAGATTAATGCTCATGTGACATTGGTTTTTGACGCAAAAAGCGCGTGGAAATACATGAACGATCCTCGTTATGTCTGTATCTCAGTCAAGGCGACATACAAGGGGAGACACGCCTATCTATTCCGCCTGCAAATCAAAGATGAACTGCCGTGGTGATGAGTAGGCGCAGAAAGCCATGCTTCCAGCGCCTTACTCTGCCTAAAGGGCATCGTAATAGATACTTTCGAGCAGTTTCGGCGAATTGCGCAAACGCGCAAACTTTGCGGGTTTACAAAATAGGCTTGCTATTTCGATGAAGACCGAAAAATCGTCACAAAATGCTGCAACTTCGCTGGGTTAGATTATTTCGGGAACCATTTCGATGGAGCGCAGATAATCCCGCAACTTAGCGGGTTTAAATGGCAAATTCACATGAAAAGTAAAAAAACATTTCGGAATGACAGAAAATTATGAGAAAATAACAAACAAAGGAGATAAAACACATGTATCTGACATGTCTAAGCATTGACTTGACCCGTCGTTGCAACCTTGGATGCGACTTTTGTTTTCGCGGGAAACCGCAGAATCTGGACATGAGTCGAGAGACCATTGACAAGATCCTTGATGAGATCAGCAATGATTCTTTCGTGGAGGAGCTAAGAATCCTTGGCGGTGAGCCTTTCCTAGTTCCAGAATTGGTCGAATACCTTGTCGATCAAGTGATCAAGAGAAAACTTAAGATCGCAACTGCGCATACGTTCTCTAATGCTACGATTAAGTCTCAACGTGTCATAGAGGCACTTAATCGATTGGGCGCATATTTGAATACTGTTTCCAGCGATATCCATTTTGAATTCACAGACAAACCGAAAGCCAAAGTGGGAGTCATGCTTAGTACAACAGGCCACAACAATCATGAAAGCATTGATGGTGTTTTTGCCTTTGCGTCCGAATTGGCTAATGAGTATGTCCATGTTGAGCGCCAAGGTAACGGGAAGAATTCTCTGTTAACCATTGAAGGTGGAGCAGAAGATAATTTCGATAAATTAATTCTTGATATTTCTCCTTTGAGATTTGGACATTTCAACAAGCGAGTGAATGAATACTGGTTTGTCGCAGACGACTTTGTGCTTAAGACAGTATCCGTTGCCTCAAACGGCAACGTTTATCTTGGATCGTCGGCATCTTATGCAACCATCGACAAAAAACCAATGTTCAACATCATGGAATGCAGCGGGGATTTCTTTGATCGTCTTATTGAATTCTGTTGGCTCCACCCAATCAGCGATAAAGCAAATTACATTCGTGAAAGGTACGCGACTGCATTGTTTTTTCAGGAAAAACAAATCAAGTTAGATGACCTTAAGAAAGAGACCTTCAATTCGCTTAAGGTCTTAAATGATCTTACTCTTCGGCATGAGAAGTATGCAAAAAAAGTTCACGCTGAGTTTGGACGGCTCACGCTTGGCGAAGTCGAATTAATCGCCTCAGCACTAACGTTGATTGATATCATTGGTAGTGGTTATCCATCGATGGTCTTTGACGCATATTTGGAGCATTGTACGCGAGTGCCAGAAGGTACATTTTCAAGTACAGATTTTAACACAGAATTAGGGAGAGGATATATTGAGGGCATCCTTCTTCACGCATGCGAAAGGGTTAAAAAGGAAGATGCATCATAAGCGGTATATTGGCCGCTCTGTTGTACTTCTATTTAAGAATGAGAAAGACACTAATGAGACGGATAAATGCGCTGAGAGAGCCGTTTTACGGCCTCCAGCGACGTCTGAAAGGATGAGCGAGTATAGAGATTAATCAAATCCAACTATTTCCAAACGATATTCAATGGCAGCGTATAACAATAGAGCGAATTGAAAGAGCAAAACGCTTTTGCTCTCGCATAATCAAGTTGATTGATGAGCATGAACGAAGCAAAAAAATCATAGATCAGCAATCTGAACTGATTGACTTCTATCGTGCTAAGTTGCTATCCTCTAAGAGGGACTTTGACAACTTCAAAGCGGATACCACGGCCATGCCGGAAGGAGAGCAAACCGACATGGCAAAACAAATCAAAGAGCGCGTACAGATTGGCCTTGATGAAAATGGCAAACCAGATTATCGGTGGGCAACGGGATACTCCCGGCAGGAAGTCTTATTGAGCGCAGCACAAATTCTTCAGGAACACGGAAAGCTTGATGATCCCGCTGAGCCTCCAGCGCACAAAGAACACTTATTTACAGATTACGCGCAATCATTCTATGAATTGTATAAAGCGGCAAATCTGCGCCATACGACGTTATCAGCACAACGTAGCCTCTTAAATAAGCATCTGATTCCGGCATTTGGACATCTGGATATCACAGAGATCACAACGGATGCGATTCAAGAAATGCTCAATAGCAAGCGCGAATACTCCAAGAAGACGCTGCATGAGATTGTTATGGTGCTGGGTATGATCTTAGATGCAGCGGTTGAAGATGGCATTATTCAGCGTAATCCAGCAAAGTCTAAGCGATTGAAAAACCCATCGTCAAAGAAAAAAGAGCGTCTTGCACTTACTGAAGAGCAGACGCAAGATATCATAGAGCATATTCCGGCACTCACACAAGCAAGAGATCGTCGATTCTTGGCTTTGTTGCTGTACACGGGTATGCGTAGAGAAGAAGTTCTTGGTTTGCGCTGGTCTGATATCGAATCAAATTCCGTCACTCCTAAACTGCATGTGCGTCAAACAATCACATTTAAGGGAAATGTACCAATTGTAGGAGCCACGAAGACAAGTAGCGGCGTACGCGATATTCCCATTCATCCTGATTTGCTCCCATGGCTCACGATGGAGGATGAAAACCAAGAGTATGTTGTTCAGGATCACATGACACAGCAGATTGTTAAGCGTATGTGGATGAGGATCTCAAAAGAAATCAATGTCTATGGCGCGACGCCACATTGTTTTCGTCATACATTTACGACAATGTGTAGACGGTCAGGGATGGATGAGAAGACCATGCAAAAGATTGGCGGCTGGTCAGATATCGCTACAATGCGCAACGTGTACACGCATGTTCAAACTAAAGACATTGATACGGCAGCACAGATCATGAACGGCATGTTCCGAACGCCCGAGAAACCCGCTGTGTGATATGCCATGTGATAAGCTCAAGTCTCAAAAAAGCTAGATATTACAAGGGCTGGAGGTACATCAAAAAGCCGTTTATGTGATAGGCGATGTGATAATTTGCCCGATTTGAACCCGATAGGTCATCAAAAACACGAAGAATAGCGCAGTTTTTAGCGCGTAGAAACAAAAAAAGAAGCGATTCTTTGTGAGAATTGCTTCTAAAATGTGGTCGAGGTGACAGGATTTGAACCTGCGACCTTTTGGTCCCGAACCAAACGCGCTACCAAACTGCGCTACACCTCGAAAAATGTGGAGCCAATGAAGGGACTCGAACCCTTGACCTGCTGATTACGAATCAGCTGCTCTACCGACTGAGCCACATTGGCATCGGGGAACTTGTCCGTGTCAGTTGCGCCTGACAAGAAGGAATTATAGCAGGTTGAGCCGGGAGTGTCAACCCTTTTTTTGCTTTTTTTTGAAAAACTTTTTCCTTCCGTCAAAAAACGCAGAAATAATTGAAAAACCACATCATTCGAAGTGTAAGTCATGCATTCTGTGTATAGATTTGCTGTGTACGGATCATCGGATACGCGATCAGCTGGCTGCCGGATAAGTCTTCCCTGCGCATGTCCACGGCGGTAATCCGGCTGTTTTCGTAGGTTGTGTAGTAGTATATTCCCCGGCTTGTATTGCAGCAGGAGGAATAGAGCGTGACCTCCGGCTGATCGCCCACCAGCACGCTGCCGCGTACATGGCGCACAGAGGAGAGAATATGGAAAAACTGAGTGATGCCGGCAGCCTCGTCGTCTGCGCAGCGGGAATTCGCCTTCAGGAAGGCGGCGCGTATGAAGCGCGAGGCGGAGGAAAAATCGCCGGGCAGACCGATTGCACCCATGCCGCGGCTGTATGCGCGAATGTTGAGATTGGGCGCAAAGTGGTTTTCCGCCTCTTTGCTTGTCAGCTGCATGTAGTGGCTCAGATGATTCATGTGGTAGTCAAAGGGCGGGTTGTTGGTCAGTATGCCGACAGGATTGTCAATCATATGCAGACCATCTGCCAGAGGCTCGATGACCAGGCTCTCGCTTGCGTCGCTGATGAGAAAATGCAGCGGAGAAAGTGGCAGTGTGTCGCTGAAGGGAATCGCAGCGAGATTCACGCGCCTGAGCATCCCTCTGGCCTGCGCGACGCATGAACATTGCCCCAGCAGCCAAAGCATGAGCTCATAGGGCGCGATGTTGTCCCGTGCCTGCACGGCCGGCAGATAACGGGCATTGCCGTGAAAGTTCAGCGCGGCGATGGACAGGCCGGTTTCGTTGGTCGCATCGTAATAAAGCGGATAGCCGTCCGCAATCATCGCTGTGCCGATGATCGCCAGATGCGTTTTCAATGCAGGCATGCATCGAAAGGAGAGGGGAAAACTGCGCGGGGTGATCACCACATCGCCCCTGAGCGCGCAGTCCAGATCGAGGTTGCGGCCGAAGTAATGCGATTGCGTGCTGAAGCTGATGGCGGTGCACATGCATATCCCTCCTGATGCTCTGCGTTGAGGATAGCATGGCTGAAAACGCCGGCGATTATCCACGTGCGCCGATGTGGAGAATGAGAGAACAGATATTGACTAACGATAGATTTCACGATTCCGCTCTTGTCTTTATGGATATTCATGGGTACAATAGAGACGTTATACTTGAAATGTGCCGTGGAGGTTTGAATATGGGCAAGGTAATCGGTATCGATCTGGGTACGACCAACAGCTGTGTCGCCGTGATGGAAAACGGTGAGCCGGTGATCATTCCCAATTCCGAGGGCGGGCGCACGACGCCGTCCGTTGTGGGCTTTACCAAGAATGGCGAACGCGTGGTCGGCGAGGCGGCGCGCAGGCAGCAGGCGGTGAACAGCGGCCGCACGGTCCTTTCTATCAAGCGTGAAATGGGCAACGACTATCGCGTAAAGATCGACGGCAAGGCATATACCCCGCAGGAGATCTCCGCGATGATTCTGCAGAAGCTGCGCCGCGACGCCGAGGCGTTCCTGGGCGAGGAGGTCAGGGAAGCGGTTATCACCGTTCCCGCGTATTTTACCGACGCGCAGCGCCAGGCAACCAAGGACGCGGGCCGCATTGC